>JAPOXY010000025.1 GCA_026706845.1 Gemmatimonadota bacterium | reverse complement strand
CGGCGAAGAAGCACATGCTGATTGAAAAGCCGATGTCACTGACCGGGCCAGAGGCCGAGGAGATGGTGCAGGCTGCCAGAGATAATGGCGTAGTGTTGACGATGCACCACAACCGGCATTATGATCGCGATTATTGTTTGGTGAAGCACGCGGTTTTAGATGGCGCGGTTGGCGAGATTGTTTCGCTTGAGAATCGCACGATGGGGGCGCGTCCTGCAGTGGGTTTTGGCGTGCCCGATTACAATCAGCAATGGCGCGTGACAGCCGCGGCAGGTGGGGGAACTTTGCTGGATTTTGGACCGCACTGGGTCGAGCAGATTATCGATTTGATGTCGGGGCACAAGGTGGTATCGGTATTTGCCGATGTGCGGCATACAAAGTGGGGCGATTCGGACGATTTGTTTGATATTGTGATGGTGTTTGACAATGGGGTGCGCGCGCGTGCTGCCAAGGCGGATATTTCTTTTTATTCCCTGCCGTATAAGTGGGTTGTTCTGGGCACGGAAGCCACGCTTGTGTGTGAACGTGGAGGCGGTGGCGAGGTGACGGTTTATGGTGAAGATTCTGAGGAAGTGCGTACCGATGCGGTACCGCGCGAAAATCTGCACGCGAATATTGCGCGGCATTTGCGCGAGGGTGAGGAGTTGATTATTACCGCGGAGCACGGTTTGCGGGTGATGCAGGTGTTGCACGCCGCACGCGAGTCGGGAGCTTCTGGCAAGAGTGTGGATGTGGAGATTTAATGGTAATGGGCAAACCCAATATTATTTTTATTTTGTTGGACGATTACGGATGGGCAGATACGACGTGTTACGGGAGTGAATTTTACGAGACGCCCAATCTGGATCGGTTGTGCGCCGAGGGGATGAAGTTTACGGATGCGTACGCGTCGTGTCCGGTGTGTTCGCCAACGCGTGCGAGTGTGATGAGTGGCAAATATCCCGCGCGGGTTGGGGTGACGAATTTTATCGATTGGGCCGGGAGAAATCATCCCAATCGCGGAAAATTGATCGATGTGCCCTATTTCAGGTATTTGCCCCATGAAGAGCGCACGGTTGCACAGGCGATGAAGGACGGGGGGTATGCGACCTGGCATGTTGGCAAATGGCATTTGGGTGGACCTGGATTTTATCCCGATGAACACGGGTTTGAGGTGAATGTGGGCGGATGCGAACACGGTTCTCCCGGGCGAGGGGGGTATTTTAGCCCGTGGACGATTCCGGTGCTGGATGATGTGGATGTGCCGGACGGGACGTATTTGACGGATTATTTGACGGATCGCGTCGTAGATTTGATCGAGAACCGCGACGATCGCCCGTTTTTCCTGAATTTGTGGTATTATACGGTGCATACGCCTATTCAGGCGAAGCGGGAAAAGATCGAGAAGTACGAAGAGAAAGCGAAGAAGATGGGGCTGGATAAAATTGATCCGTTTGAAGAGGGCGATTTTTTCCCAGGGGAACACAAGAAGGACAGGCGTATTACGCGGCGGACGGTGCAGTCCGATCCGGTGTACGCTGCGATGATCGAGAGCATGGATGAAAGTGTGGGGCGCATTTTAGACACGCTGGAAGCAGCGGGTATTGCCGATAATACCGCGATTATGTTTACCTCAGATAATGGTGGGTTGGCGACGAGTGAAGGTTCGCCAACGTGTAATGCGCCGCTCGCCGAGGGTAAGGGCTGGATGTATGAAGGCGGAACGCGAGAGCCGCTGATTGTCAAATGGCCCGGTGTGACACAGGCGGGGTCTGTTTGCGATGTTCCGGTGACGAGTACAGATTATTATCCGACGATATTGGAAATGGCGGATCTGGATCTGATTCCCGAGCAGCATTGCGATGGGGTGAGTATCGCGCCTTTGTTGAGGGGGGACGATCTGGCGCGCGATGCGATTTTCTGGCATTTTCCGCATTATGGCAATCAGGGAGGGACGCCTGGATCTTCGGTTCGAGCAGGGGATTATAAGCTGATTGAGTTTTTTGAATCCGGGCATGTCGAGTTGTACAATTTGCGAGAGGATATTGGCGAGGAGAATGATCTGGCAGATGAATTGCCCGGTGTGCGAGATCGATTGCACGCGCTTCTGAAAGCGTGGCAGGAGGAGATCGAAGCCAAAATTCCCGAGGAGAATCCAGATTTTGAGCCGTGGCAGGAAAGGCCGGTTTGGGAGACAGATCGAGGGAGATAGGTTATATTTTACGGGAGGTACATTTATGGACGATTCTATTAAGGTTGCAGTGGTGACCGGCGGCCACCGTTTTGATGTGCCGAATTTTCACGGGTTGTTCCGCAAGATGGAAGGCGTGGATGCCTATATTCAGTCTCTGGAGGATTTTGCATCGCCGCGAGCAGAGGAACGCGATTTCTACGATGCGGTTGTGTTTTACAATATGCACAAGGAGGGTCCGACAGATGAGAACCGCCCCGGGTGGATGGGGCGACCTCTGAGCGCGCTGGAGTCCTGGCTGGCGACGGGTAAGGGTGTTGTGTTGTTGCACCACGCGATTTTGGCATTTCCAAATTGGGATCCCTGGGTGCAGATCGCCGGTGTTGTCGCGGGGTCGTTTGAATCGTTCAGCCACGATGAGGTGATGCGGATTGGGGTAGAGGATGGGGATCATCCGATTACGCGAGGGATATCCGATTGGGAGATGGTCGATGAGACATATGTGATGGATGAACCGGATTCGGATAGCCATTTGCTGTTGACGACAGATCACCCGGTGTGTATGAAGTCGATTGGCTGGACGCGACAATACAATGGTACGCGGGTGTTTTGCCTTCAGAGTGGGCACGACAATCAGACGTGGAAGGATGAAAATTTTCAGTCGGTGTTAGTGCGGGGTATTCAGTGGGTCAGCGGGAGGATTTAGTGCTCAGTCTCAACTATTCGAGGAGAGTGTACAATGGCTGATACCAGGGTAGAAAAAGAAGTTGTAGATGGCGTTGCCCGAGATGAAAGTGGCGAGTGGCAGCCCGCAAAACGCCCGGCGCCTGCGCCGATTTTTGCATGGCCTCCGCGTCCTGTTGAGGCGCTGAAGTGGATGTTCGGTTTTCCGGGCTATTTGTGGCCCTGGAACGCGATTTATATGCTTATTGCTATTGGAACCTGGCTTTATTTGCAACCCGCGCTCGAGCGCTGTGTGGAGTTCCGCGTGGATTGGATTGCCGAGATGTATGTGCGGAATATTGCGATGTTAATCGTTATTGCGGGCGCGTGGCATGTGTATTTCTACAGGTTCAAGGCGCAGGGCACGCGGTATAAATACACGTCGAAATGGCTCGCGACATCTAATCGCAAGTTTTTGTGGGGCAATCAATTGCGCGATAATATTTTCTGGAGTTGTGTGAGTGGGGGGACGATCTGGACGGCTTATGAAGTGGTTTCTATGTGGGCATTTGCGAATGAGATAATTCCCTATGTCGATTGGCGCACAGAACCGGTTTATTTTGTTGCGTTGCTGTGCGGTATTCAGTTCTGGCGGCTTTTCCATTTTTATTGGGTTCACCGCCTGACCCACTGGAAACCCCTGTACAAGTCCGCGCACTATTTGCATCACAAGAATATCAATATTGGACCGTGGTCCGGGCTGGCTATGCACCCGATTGAGCATTTGTTGTATTTTAGCTGTATTTTGATTCACTGGGTGGTGCCGTCCCATCCGATTCACATGTTGATGAATGCACAACATGCGGCGTTTACACCGGCACAGGGTCATGTGGGGTTTGATAAAATTGAGGTGAAAGGCAGTGATAGAATGCCTGCGGCGTCGTTTTTTCACCAGTTGCATCACCGCTATTTTGAGTGTAATTACGGGGAGAATGATTTCCCGTTCGATTACTGGTTCGGTACGTTTCACGATGGGTCGCCAGAATCGCACGCCAGTATGCGCGCGAAGCGCAAGGCGGTGCATCAGATTTAATATTTGGGGGAAATACAGGGTGTTTACAACCGGGGCTTACGGCTGTGCTGCAGGTCCCGGTTTTGCGTTTTTGGAGCTTCAAAACTTTTTGATTGGATTGAGTAAAAAGTTTATAATGCAGAGACAAACCCCAATCTTCCAACAGGAGGTCAGAGATGGACCGGGAAGAGATGAGCAATGAAGAGAATTATGCGTTTGATGTCGCCGGATATTTGCACGTTCCAGGGGTGTTGAGTCGCGGGGAAGTTGAGACTTTGAACAGGGCGCTGGACGAAGTGGGTGGATCCGAGGGCATGCTGGGTTGGGAGGCACCCCAGCGGGATCTGTTTCGAAATTTGCTGGTGCATCCGCAACTGGTGTGGTATTTGAACCAGATTATTGGGCATGGGTTCCGACTGGATCAGGCACCCCGGTTGCTGGGGAGCCGGGAGGGGGAGATCGGGCAGGGCCTGTTTGGCGGAGATGAACCTCGGAATCCGTCCCGGGCGTATTTTATTCAAAATGGTCGTCGGTCGTGCCAGGGGGTGAAGGCGGTCTGGGTGCTGGAGGATGTGGAGGATGGAGATGGCGGACTTGTGGTGGTTCAGGCGAGTCACAAGAGCAATGTGGAAACGCCGCAGGATCTGGCGACGGGGCAGGACGATATGGGTTTGGTGAAGCAACCGGTGCTGAAGGCGGGTGATTTATTTTTGCTGGCGGAATCTGCGTTGCAGGGGATGCGTCCGTGGATGGGTTCGCCGAAACGGCTGTTGACGTACTGGTATGCGGGGCGGGCCGTCATCCAGTCGAATGGACCGGGACCGGGGGCTGAGACCGAAACGCGACCCGGGTGGACGGAGAGTGCGCCTCCCGAACAGAAGGCGGTGATGTACAGGCCGGGGTTTAAGGGTTCTAATCCGCCGCCGGTGCTGAATACCGATGGCGAAAAGACGTGGGTGGAAGAGAGTTCTGAGGTGATTCATCCTTCGATTTATATTCGGGATCCAGATTCAAAAATTGATGAGAAGGAATTTTATTTTTGGGATTTGAATGGCTATCTGGTGGTGCGCGGGGTGATGGATGAGGAATGGCTGGAAAAGGCGAATGAGGCGGTAGATAAATTTCAGGATCGGATTGAGGTTGGTGCAGAACTGGCGCGAGGTTCGAAGAGCCAGGCGGGAACGGGGCGGCCGTTATTGCCGGGGCTGGTGGATTTTCCCGCGCCTTATTGCGATCCGTTCCGGCGCATGATTGCCCATCCCGCTGTGGTGCATCGGCTGAACTGGATGGGAGCCAGCGGATATCGCACGGGTGGTGGTACAGTGTTTTGCGCGGTGCAAGGGACGTCGGGCCACGCGTTGCACGATGGGAATGAGCCGATGAGTCCGTCGCGGGGCTACCAGTTTAAGAATGGGCGGAGTTATTGCGAGACGGTGACGATTACGTGGCAGTTGCGGGATGTGGAGCCGGATCTGGGTGGGTTTGCCTGTGTGCCGGGTTCTCATAAAACGCAGTATTCGATGCCTCCGGGCGTCCGCACATGCGACGAGACGATGGGCCTGGTGGTGCAGCCGGCGATGAAAGCGGGAGATGTGTTATTTTTTATGGATGGTGGGTGTACACACGGCGCGCTGGCGTGGAAGAATCCGATTCCCAGACGGGGCGTGCTGATTAAATATCAGTCCAAAAATTCCAACTGGGGCGGTGGTGTGATTGATCCCCAGGAGCGCTGGGGCGATATGGTTGAAGATATGACCGAGGAACAGTTTGCGGTTATGCGCGGTCCCGAGCGCGATGGATGGGATCGCACAGTGCCCAGGTTGGTCGTGCGGGATGGACAGGTGCATGTGTCGTACGATCCGGAGGGTGATCGGTACGCGGCGTCTTATCGCAAGCCGGGGGAGAAGGTGGATTAAGGAGAAACGGGAAAATGCCGAGTAGAAGGGTCTTGCAACTGGGCTTTCTGGCTTCTCATAGAGGTACCAATTTGCAGGCTATTCTCGACGCCTGCAAAACAGGACGATTGCAGGCCAGGCCCAGGGTGGTCATCAGCAATAACTCGGATTCCGGAGCTTTGCAGCGGGCGAGAAAGATGGGCGTGCCAGCGGTGCATTTGAGTACCTATACCCATTCCGAACCCGGCGCTCTGGATGGGGCCATTCTGGCGTTTTTGCATGAATATGGAGTTGAGGTGGTCTGTCTTGCCGGGTATATGAAACGGTTGGGGCCGCGGACTTTGGCTGCGTACAGGGGGCGCGTTCTCAATATCCATCCATCCCTGTTGCCGAAGTTTGGAGGTCAGGGGTTTTACGGAGAGGTCGTGCATCGGGCGGTGTTGGCCGCGGGTGATCGTGAGACAGGGGCTACGGTGCATCTGGTTGACGAAGAATACGACCACGGTCAGGTTTTGGATCAGGTCCGGGTGCCGGTTGATCCTGGGGATTCGATCGAGACTCTGGCGGCCCGGGTGCTGCAACAGGAACACAGGCTTTACGTCCGGACATTGCAGCGCATTGCCTCTGGTGAGATTGAGTTGCAGGAGCTATAGAACCGGGGCTTATCGCAAGTCCCGGTTTTGTGCAGGAGTCTGCTATGACAATGTTATCACCCATGTTTGAGATTGCATTTGAGGAATACGGCGGGGCAGAGTGTTTTCCAGCAGATATCGACGGAGATGGTGTTCCGGAGATTCTCACCTATCAGGGACCGGGGATCTTTGGTCCAGAGCCGTTCAGGAGTTGGGATTTTGTAAGCGCGCTGTTTCCCGAGTCGGTGTCTGTCTCGGCATTTCGCGCAGATGGCCGACGCCTGTGGACGTGGGGGACGCCAAATCCGCCGCATATCCCTTATATTTCCCATTCCTATGAGGCCTGTATCGCGACGGGGGATATTGACGGGGATGGGCGCATTGAGGTGGTCTTAGCAGATGGCGATAGGGTTGTGGTCCTGGACGGTGAGACAGGGGAGGAGGTAAAGAGTGCCCGTCTTCCCGATGAGAATTATTACATCCTCCAGACCGCTGCACGGCCCACGGATGAACACGAGGCCGCTATTGCGATCAAAAATGGAGAGATGGGAAATGGTTCGTGGCGATATGGCGAGCCGGTGCTGGGTCTGAACGCAGGTCTGGAGCCGGTATGGGGTCCCAAAGCTGTTCCAGGAGGCGGGCACCACATTTTGTCTCTGGATGTGGATGGCGAGCCGGTGTATCTAATCGGATACTGTGCCGTGGGTATGGATGGGCAGATTTTGTGGACGATGGATGCTGTTGACCCGGAAACACTGAATGCAGACCAGCAGCATGTGGATTACACGGATGTGTTTCACACTGCCAGTGGTCCGGTTTTTTCTATTGCCGCGTCCGACAAACTGCACCTGTTTGGGGCGGGAGGCAGGACTTATTTTTCGAGAGAACACATTCATTGCCAGGGTACGGCTCTGGGACGTTTTCGTTCGGATTCTGAATTTCAGGTCGCGCTCTACAATTCGCCAGACGGCCCTATGGTGCTCTACGAACCAGATGGCACAGAAGTGTGGAGCAGGCCCACTGAGCGGATCTGGCCAATGGGTTTTCCCAGAGGCGGGGAAAAGCTCCGCATGCACAGAAACCGTCCGATTATCGCGCTTCGGGGGAGCCAGACATGGATCGGGTATGCCGATGGCGGATGGCCCTGGGGGATGGATGGGGATGGAGAGATGTCGCTGGCGTTTTCTCCACCGGCAAATGCAAAACATCCCGATTGTCCGGCGGGTATTTTGGAGCGTACGCGGCTCGATGACATCGGTTATAGCTATGCGATGCAGGTGTGTGATATGAACAATGACGGTAGAGAGGAAGCTCTGATCTACGACCGAAGGTTTATGTGGGTGTATGCGTTGCCTTAATATTACAGCAGGCCGATTTGACCCAGAGACGCACGGAGAAATTCCAAGTCTTTTTCCGTGGCAGAGAGTTGGGGGGATCTGAGATATCGGGCGGAGACGCCGTAGAGTTCCAGGATGGCGCGCCACATGGTTTGCCAGCCGCCCCGGAAATTGGGCTGTAGATCCCAGAGCGGGCGTTCGATTTCGACTGTGATCCGCCGCGCTTCGGCTATGTCGTTGCGGCAGAGCGCCTGGTGGAATTCCGAGCCGATGTGTGGGGAGAATGAGGTGGACCAGTCCATGAAGGTAGTACAGCCAAAGGGCCATTCGAGGAGGTGGCGCCACAGGGTGCCTCCGGTCATGATTTTCCAGTGGTGGCCGTATTTTTGCAAAGTTTCTACGGCATAGGCCGTGTCACCGTCTTCTTTGAAGCAGCAGATGCCGGGTTCGTCTATGAGCATATCCAGTGCGCGGTGCGAGGGATAGCCGACGAGCATCACCGGTATGATTTTGCCGATTACGGCATTGTGAGCAGCCACGCCTTCGGGGTCTGAGCCGTGGAATGTGGTGACGGACATGAGCGCATCTACGCCCCATTCGACGCATCTGTGGGCGAATGCTTCTGCTTGCCGGGTGGGCCATGCTCCGGTCGCGGCGATGGTGAGGGCGCGACCGGCGGTACGCGCGATGGTAAATTGTGTTAGTTGAGCGATTTCGTCTTCGCTGAGGCAGAAGTACTGGCTGTCGCCCGCTGTCAGCAAGATGACGCCGCTGCCGCCTCCAATGCCGATTTCGATGATGTTGCCTACGCCGTCCCAGTCGATGTCTCCATTTGATAGAAAAGGTGTCGGTATCGATGTGACAGGGCCTTCGAGGAGGTTTTTGATTTCATCGGGCGATTTTCGCGTTTGTGAGGTCATATTTTTTTACTCCCTTCTATTTCCGGATTTAATTGCTGTCCTTATAACAGTATAAGCATTTTTATTTTGAATTGATCCAGAAATTAGCTTACCATGTATTAAATGCACTAATAAACCCCAATCTTCTTACAGGAGGTCACCGATGGACCGGGAAGCGATGAGCAACGAGGAGAATTACAGCTTTGATGTGGCAGGTTATTTGCACATCCCGGGCGTGTTGAACCGAGGTGAGGTGAAGGCGCTGAATGAGGCGCTGGACAAAGGGGGGCAGAGTGAGGGGATGTTGAGATGGGATTCCCCACTTCGGGATCTGTTTCGGGATTTGATGATTCATCCACAATTGGTGTGGTATTTGAATCAGATTGTGGGCTATGGGTTCCGGCTGGACCGGGAGCCAGAGTTGTTGTGCGATGAGACCTGGGATGTAGAGGCGCCCCTGGTGGGGGGCAATGAGCCGAGAGATCCTGCCAGGGCGTACTATTTTCAGAACGGCCGCCGGTATTGCCAGGCAGTGCGAGCGATCTGGGCGCTTGAGGATGTGGAAGAGGGCGATGGTGGATTTGTGATGGTGCCGTGTACCCACAAGGTGAATGTGGAGACGCCAGAGGATGTGGCTACGGGTGTGGATGATATGGGTCTGACATTCCAGCCATTGCTAAAGGCCGGAGACCTGTTTCTGGTGGCGGGGACGGTGTTGCAGGGGGTGCGGCAGAGCAAAGGGTCTCGGAGATTGTTGAGCTACGAGTATGTGGGGCGGGCGGCGATTCAGTCTGCTGGGACGGGTCCAATGGTTGCGGAGGATCCTTCTCCAGAGTGGCAGGCGGAGATCAGCCCCGAACAGCGCGCGTCGCTTTACAAACCGGATTATGCGTATTCGACGCCTCCACCGGTGATTGTGACGGATGGCGAGACGGTAAAAATAGATGAATCGCGAGAGGTGTTTCATCCCTCGATTTACAGCCGGGATTCCAATTCCAATATCGATGAAAAAGAGTTCTATTTTTGGGAATTGAACGGGTATTTGATTCTCAAAGGGGTGATGGACGAAGAGTGGTTGGAGAAGGCGAATGAGGCGATTGACAAATTTGAGGACCAGATTGTGGTGCAGGAGGAATTGTCGCGGGGGTCGAAGAGTCTGGCGGGCACGGGGCGTCCGGTGCTGGGTGGTTTGCTGGATCTTCCCGAGCCGTATTGCGAGCCGTTTCGGAAGATGGTGGCTCACCCGCTTGTGCAACACAGGTTGACATGGATGGGTGGAAGCGGCGCGCGAATGAGTGGGCCGTCGGCGTTTTGTTCGGTTCAAGGGACGTCTGGCCATGCGCTGCACGATGCCGGGGAACCGATGTATCCGCCGATGGGCTATCAGTTTCAGAATGGGCGGAGCTATTCGGAGGCGGTGACGATCACATGGCAGTTGCGGGATGTTCCGCCCGGTCTTGGCGGGTTTGCCTGTGTCCCGGGTTCTCACAAGGGGAAATACCCAACGCCGCCGGGCGTGCGATCTTGCGATGATGACATGGGGCTGGTGAAGCAACTGGTGATGGAGGCGGGAGATGTACTGTTTTTTGCCGATGGCGCAACGACGCATGGCACCACGGCGTGGAAGAATCCCATCCCGCGGCGGGGGATCCTGATCAAGTACTCGTCGCGGAGTTTTCACCGCAGCGGTGGGGAGATAGTGCATCCGTGGAACCGCTGGGGCGACGATATGGTGGAGGGCATGACGGACGCGCATTTGGCCGTGATGCGCGGCACGGATCGTGATGCGCGAGAATACAATGTGCCCCGGCTGGAGGTGAAGGATGGCGAGGTGGAGGTGTCCTACGAGCGGGGGCAGGCACTTTATAGCGGCGAAGCGCCGGTGACGCCAGTGGTTGAACAGATGCGAAATAGAGCAGGCCGTTAGACGGTTCTGTTATCCAGCGAGTACTCGCGGTTTCCATTGGGACCGCCGCCAATTGCCCAGGTGCCGCGGAAGAGCGTCCGCCGCTTGGGGGGCATGGCTTCGATTGTTTCGTGGTCGAGGTTGAGGCGGTGCCACTGCGCCCAGATGGAGTTGTAGCAGTTGAAGACCGCGCATCTCGGGTTGTTCGGGTTGATCCAGTCATTGGCAGCGTGGATCAGGCTTTCCGTGAAGATGACTACCGAGCCTGCGGGGCAGCTATAATCTTCCATTGCGTCTCTCATACTGGATTCATAGGGGGAGCCGCCGATATTTGGTCGAAACCGATCCGGGCCGCCGTAATTGAAGTGGGCTTTGTGTGACCCGCTGAGAAAAGAGGTGCCGCCCTGTCCTGCCACGACTTCCTCGAGTTCCCACACGACCCGGGTCAGCCCGGCAAAAATTTTGTTTCCCGCGACCTGATAGCGCATGGCGTTAGCCTGCTGGGGTGGACGCACGACGTGGGGCATGCCGTTGTCTCTCCGTTCCGATTTGTCCCATCCGGGAGGTCGCACGGTGGTGAAGGAGCCTTCGCAGCGGAAGCCGTAGCAGTCGTCTTTCACAAAGGGGTCTTCAGATAGGATTTCGTTTAGAATGCCCACGATTGCCGGGTGATCCAGCAGGTTCTGAAGCGCGCCCTCATAACTCCGCCTGGCACCGGCATATACTTCCGCTTTCATCTCTTCTATCTCGGTTGCCGATAGCACAGATGGTATCAGGATCCAGCCGCGAAGGTCGAAGAAGAATTTTTGTTCGTCGGTCATGGGTATGGGTGTCATATTTCCTCCTTTATATTGGTCCATTGGCGAGGCGAACGGTTTCGCCGCCCTGATCGATGGATTGCATTGCGGATAGGATCATTCGCGTGGCTTCCATGCCGTATTGGCCATCCACAGGGGATGGCCCGCCGCGGGCAAATTTGGCAATTTCCTGAACCAGCTTGCGGTCTGCGCCGAAGTGAGAGGTTTCAAAGGCTTCGGCTTTGCATTGTATGATTTCTTCTCTGCGTTCTCCGTAGTCCGTTACGAGATCGATTTCGCCTTTCAGGCGCGTCAGGATCATTCGGCCTTTTGTGCCGACCAGTTCAAAGGTTTCTTCGTCTTCGGCTTGGGGACCGTAAATGGCGTAGAAGATGGAGGCGACGATTCCGTTGTCGTACTGGAAGTGGATGGATGCGTGGTCGAAGATGTCTGCGCCGGGTTTATATACGCAGTTGTCTTTTCGGCGCATGGGGTCGGTTTCCTGGGCGAAGGTCTGATCTATCGCGCCCCGGGCCTGATCCTGTGTACCCGTTTCGACCAACTCCGCTCGATAAGGACAGGTCCAGTCGTCGCAGACGGCACAAAATTCGGGCGCGTCTTCGCGCACTTCAAAGAGGTTGCGCCCCCCAAAGGCGTTGACCTGGAGGCAATGGCCGCCCGCAAACCAGTTGAATACGTCTGTGTAGTGCGATGCCTTGTCGTTGAGCGCACCACCGCTTAAGGCCCGCGTGCGGTGCCAGGTCATAAAATAATGCGTATAGGGGATTACGGCGCGAATAAGCATCATTTTGAGGTCGCCAATGACGCCGCTTTTCAGCAGGTTGTAGAGTTCGATCCAGGGCTGTTCATAGCGCCTGGTAAAGCCCATGATCATCGGATTATTTGTGTTGTGCTCTTCTTTTTGAATGGCTATGGCGTCTTCAAGCGTATGTGCGATGGGCTTGTCCAGATAGACCTTTTTGCCCGAGCGCAGTGCGGGTATTGCCGCTTCGCGATGGGCCGCCGTGGGCGTGGTGATGACAACCAGATCTACGTTATCGTCGGCAATCAGGGCTGTTGGATCGCTGTAGAATGCGGGTGAAAAAGTTCTGTTGCCCGCTGCTGCTGCGATTCTGTTTACATCTTCAAGGGCGATGTGCATGCGGCTTTCTGTGCGGTTGCAGAAGGCGGTGATTGTGATGTCCAGGTCGCTGGCTTGTTCGGCAATTTGATGGCCAATACAGTTGATGCCACGGCTGCCAGTTCCGATGATGCCCACGCGAATGGTGTTTGTTGTCACTGTTGAGTTCTCCGGGGATTGTATCAGGGTTCTTGTGAAGAATATACCAATTATTTCCGAAAACAAAAGCTATCTTGTGACGCACAGGATGATTCTGGGGACTTTTATGAGAGGATCGGAGTATGGAGCGTTTGCAAATTCGATTGTCAGAGCATCGCCGCGGGCATGTGGATAAAGACCCATCTGGGGTTAAAAAAGGTAGGTTTTTATGACTCTCACACCCAATCAAATCCGGGATTATCACGCAGACGGTTTTACCATTGTAGAGGGACTCATTTCGCCGGGGCTTCTCAAAGAGATCGCCGAACACCTGGATCGCGCTGCGCTCGGGCAACTCGATTCCGGGATTGCCGTGCAGGTCGAACCCGAGGTCCAGCGCCTGGATATTCGCCCCGAGAATCCCTTGAACCGCATTCGCAAAGTCAGCCGCGTTGTCCGGCACGATTCTTTTTTTCGGTCTGTGGCTACCTGTGAACCCATTCTGTCGTGTATGCGGGATATTCTGGGCGATAACTTGCGCTTTTTCGGCGACGAAGCCCAGCTCAAACCCGCTTTCTACGGGTCTGCTCATGCCTGGCACCAGGACGCGCCTTATTTTTATTCAATACCTCTCCCAGTTGCCACTGTCTGGATCGCTGTGGATGAGGCGACTCCCGAAAACGGCTGTCTTCAAGTTGTGCCCGGTTTGCACCGGCAGGGTATCCTGAAACGCCCCAATTCGGATCAGCCCTGGTTTGACGAAGGAGAATTTGATACCACCGATGCCGTGCCCGTTGTTCTGAATGCGGGCGATGCCCTCTTTTTTCATCTGTGCCTGCCCCACGGCTCTGATTCCAATACGTCTTCTAAAAGGCGCCGTTCCCTGATCTACCGCTATATCAATGTGGATCACATTACTACGGATATGATCCCGCTTGTGAATCGCCACGGGTGTCTTTCAAACGCATCCGATAGTCATCCCATTTTCAGAATGGCGATTCCGTAAACGGGGATCTCCAGTAAGAAATCAGGAGAGAATATATGGAGAGGAAAGTCAGACTCGGAATTACCAGAGATTTCTTCGATCCGGCCGGAAATCTGGCCATTCCCGGCCCGGGGCTGGAACTGCTCAATGAGATGCCCGAAGTCGAGTACCGGATATTCGATCGGTTTCTGCCGGAAGTCGGTGCCGAACAGATACGTGGATGCGATATGGTCATCTCCTGGACCGCTCACTGGACAAAGCGCTCACTTGCGGGAAACGACCAACTGATCGCAGTCCTCTACACCGGTGTGGGATACGACCACATTGATGTTCAGGCTCTCACCCAGGCGGGCGTCATGCTCTGCTTTGCTCCCGACGCGGTTCGCCGGCCAATGGCCTGTACCATCATCACCTTCATTCTGGCGCTCGCGATGCGACTCATTAACAAAGATAGAATAACCCGCCAGGGACACTGGTCGGAACGGGATGCGTATCACGGTGAAGGTCTGACCGGCAAAACCCTCGGTTCCATCGGCGTCGGCAACATCGGCCACGAGGTGTTTTTACTGGCCAGGCCGTTCGGGATGCGGCACCTGGCCTGTGACCCCTACGTAGAACAGGACGCCGTATCCGATATCGGCGCAGACCTGGTAGATATGGATACGATTCTGGCCGAGTCCGACTTCCTGAGTATCAGCGTGCCATTTAGCGAAGAGACACACCATCTGATTGGGAAAGAAGAATTGCGCAAAATGAAATCCACGGCCTACCTGATCAACACCTCGCGCGGCCCCGTCGTCGATGAAGCAGCGCTCATTCAGGCGCTGCAGCAAGGATGGATTCGAGGGGCCGGATTGGATGTGTTCGAACAGGAGCCCGTCGATCCCGACAATCCGATTCTCAAAATGGACAATGTCGTTGTATCCCCGCACTCTCTGGGGCATACCGATGAATACTTTGAAGGCGCCTGGCGCGATAAATTCCGCCAGGCCGCGCAGATTCTTCGGGGTGAGATTCCCGAGGCTGTGGTGAACCGTGATGTGCTTGAAACACCGAGGTTTCGGACAAAGTTCCGAAAATTTCAAACACCGTAGTGTTTTTGGAAGGGGACGTTTCACGAGAGGATTGAGGAGTATGGAGCGTTTGCAAATTCGATTGTCAGAGCATCGCCGCGGGCATGTGGATAAAGACCCCGCACTAACTGTGGATGGATCTGGTCGATTCTGGGTTGCCTGGCACGGGTACAGGCCCAAAGAAGATCGGATTCTGGTGCGGTCTTTTAAGGGCCAGCAGCGAGGTCCTCTGCTGGTAGTGAGTGAAGATGCGGGGATCAATTTTCAGCCGCGGATTGCGTGCGGGGGCGATGCAGTGTGGGTGGTGTGGTGCGCTGTGCGGGAGGGACGATGGTGCGTGCTAGCCCGATCGCCAGACGAAATGGGCGAGGTGGTGCGATTGGCTGAGGCGGAGGCGAGTCTGGCTTTCCCAAATGTGACTTCGGATAGTGAGGGCAGGATATGGGTAGTCTGGACTGCGCTGGTGGGTAGGAGACGTCGGGTGTTTGGGAGGTGTCTGGATGGGAATCGCTGGGCTGAGGTCGTGGATCTGTCGCTGGGTGGGGGAGATCACTATCGGCCCGTGCTGTGTGGTCATGCCGGAGGTGCCTGGGTGGCTTACCAGACGCTCCAAAATGGAGCTTGTGATCTTTTTTTGAGAAAGTGGACGCCAGATGGGGTGGGACGACCGGAGAAGTTTTCGCTTACAGATGACTGGGAGTTGTTTCCGCGGTTGTGTCTCGACGGTTCAAACGGGGTCTGGGCGACGTGGGTGGTCACGCGCGATGTGATCCATCCCAAAGGATTTGTGGATCACAAAGTGGAGGCGATGGCTTCGCATTTTGACGGTCGGTCCTGGACGCCCTACAGGGGTCTGGATCGCACTATGCCCGAAGGGTATGTGGCGCATCTCTACGATGGATTGCTGGGGCGCGAGCATTATATGGGGTTTGTGGGGTGGCGACGGCGACCACAGATTGTGCGGGAAATGAATGGAGATGTCTGGGTTCTTTATGAGCGCAAAGAGGACGAGTTGGTCAACCGGCACGGTCCGGATGCGCTGTTTTACGCTCGTCCCCTGACCGGGAGAAATCAGGGGCGGTCCTGCGAGGTAGATGGTGAGGTACACGCCTATACAGTGAATGGAGATTTATCGGTGGTGGATGGGGGGTTGCCATTTGCCGCCCAGATTTCCGAGGGGCGATATTATGCGGATATCTGTGCCGGGTATTTGCCACTGGATCGGGCGCGGTCCGTGGAGGAACACCCGTCTTCGGCGTGGCGGTCGTGGCGGCCGATCCGACTGCCCGAACCGCCTGTGTTTGATCAGCGGCCCGAAATAGAGGTGGAGGGAAAGACCTATAAGCTTTATTGGGGAGATCTCCATTGTCACGGCAATCTATCGGGTGATGCGGAGGGCGAGATCGACGAGAATTACGCGTATGGGCGCTACAAAGCACGGCTGGATTTTATGGCGGTGACGGATAATGATGCGCTTTACGATAATATTCTCACGCCATCAGAGCTCGAACTGATTTTGGCGGAGGCCGATCACTTTAACGATCCTGGACGATTTGTGGCCGTTCCCGCCTATGAACGCACCTATCGCAAGGAATCGGAGAGTGGACCGAATCATCGGATTATGCTATTTCCAGATGGGGCAGTGCCTCTGTATCATTTTACTGAGTCCGATGCGGATACACTGGAGAAGTGGGTGGCAGCGATGGAGAGGACGCGGGCTTTTACATTTCCACACCATCCCACCTGGTGGGTGATTCCGAGCAGTCGGCTCGGGGGTGTGGAACTGTGTTCGTGCTGGGATATTTACATTCAGATGCGGGATACGATTCCAGAGGCACTGCGGCAGGGCTATCGCCTGGCGTTTATGGGGAATAGCGATTCCCATCGGATTGTGCCCGGGATGGGTGGTGCTCTGACGGGTGTGTGGGCCGAGGCGTTGACCCGAGAGGCGCTATTTGAAGCTCTGTGGGCACGGCGGTGTTTTGCCACCAACGGTGCTCGTGTTGTGCTGGATGTGCGGGTGAACGGAATGCCCATGGGATCGGAGGTGGAGGTGGCAGGGCAGGTACAATTAATCTGCAGGGTACAGGCATCCCGAATGGTGCAGGAGGTCGCGCTGTTCAGGGATGGAGAGCAGGTGCTGGAGCAATGGGTCGGAAAAGAACAGGCCGTTTTGAGGTTTGAAGATGAGCCAGGTGTTGGAGAACATTTTTATTATTTAGAGGTTAGACTAAAGCCGCTTCGCCGGGTGCCGATGGGTGGGCGCTGTGGAAATCTGCAGGTGGCACAGGGCGATTTTGCATGGTCGAGTCCAATATGGGTTAAAAGGAGAGGGTTATGATATCAGAAATGCGTCAGCATTTTGAAGAACACGGTTGGGTGCGACTGGAGGGCGTATTGGAACGAAAAAAAATAAACGCTTATAAGTCCACGTTAGATCGCATCGCGTCTGGCATTTGGTCGCTGACGGGCAATGACATGACGACCACTCGAATAGATACCCTCATTCTTCGGGACGACTCTTTTATCGAGTTCATCAAAATTCCCTGCATCCTGGAAGCGTACACTGAGATCGGCGGTATTGCAGCCACACTCAAGAATTCCTGGGCTTTTATCAAGCGACCTGCTGATTTTCGTCATAACGCTAAAGAGGTCCAAAAATACAAGCAAGACATGAGCTATAAGAAGGGCTGGCATCGCGGTAGTGCGCCAAAGTGGGGAACGTACGAAGACGAGTGTCACCCGGGAATGCACCATTTCCCTTATCTGAATTTCTTTGTATTCCTGACGGATGTGGGATCTGGTGATGGCGGGACCTTGGCTATGGATAAGTCGCACAAGGTTCACGGTGACTACGCGGAAGTGAGTAAGTTCTGTGAGCCTATTGAGGCCACTTGTAGCGCGGGAGACGCTTTCCTGTTTACGGAATCGCTGATGCATTCGGCACCCCATATCCTGACCGAGAATACGCGGTATTCGATGACTTATACATTTATTCCGCCCTTCTACTGCAATATGCGGCATTACGAGGTTCCCGAATGGTTTCTCCAGAATATACGGAATGACGATCTGCGCGGTGTTTTAGGAGCATGGCGAGGTAAACTCGACCAGTGCTATCGGAGGCCGTACACGTACAATTTCGAGGATGTATAACTGAGATTTTCAAGGGGAAAAAATGAGCGAACCGACTTTTCAAGATGTGGCTTATGGGGATCACGATCGGGATGTGGTAGATCTTTATCAGGCGGATTCGAAAGATCCGGCACCAGTGTATGTGTATATTCACGGTGGGGGATTTCGGGGTGGGGACAAAGCAGGGATTTCGCAGGTGTTGCTGAAAGGTTGTCTGGAGGCGGGTATTTCTGTGGCGGCTATCAATTATCCGCTTTCGGGAACGGATCGGTATCCGGCGGCGATGGAGCACAGCCAGCGGGCAATTCAGTTTATCCGGTGGAAGGCAGAGGAGTGGAATTTGGACGCTTCTCGGGTGGCGGCAGGAGGTGGATCTGCTGGGGCCGGGATTTCGATGTGGATCGGGTTTCGCGGGGAAGAAGCAGAGCCGGAAAGCGAAGATCCGGTGGCCCGGCAATCTACACAGCTAACGTGCGTGGCGTCGTGGCAGGGGCAGTGTTCTTACGATCCGCATTTTATCCGTACGATTATTTCGGGGCCGGCGTATGCGCACGAGGCGCTACAGCTATTTTTTGGATTTTCTCCCGAGGAATTCGATAAGCCGGAGGCCCGGGCGATGTTTAAAGCAGCTTCGGCAATCAATTATGTGTCTAAAGACGCGCCGCCCGTGATGTTGTGGTACACCACACCAAATTTGCCGATGGATCCCGAGCCGGATGCGGGGCAGGGAATCCACCATCCGATATTCGGACAGGTGCTGAAGGAGAAGATGGATGCGCTGGGCGTGGCGTGCGTGGTGCGGATGCGAGAGGATGTAGCAGAGGAGGATCAAGGGGCGATTCAGGCGCGGTTTTACAGGGCGACGGTTGAGTTTTTGAAGCGACAGTTTGAAATGGGTTGAATGACTATTAAAGGAGTGTCCTATGATCACCGCAGGGGTTGCATGTCTGGATATCACACCACCGCTGGGTACAATGATTCCGGGATCGTTTGAGGATCGGTTTGCAGAAAAGGTGCGCGATCCATTGCATGTGCGCAGTTTTGTGGTGGAACGAGAAGGGGAAGGTGTGGCAATTGTGGTGTGCGATTTGATCGGGGTGAAGCGGGATTACCTGGACCGCGCTAAGGAGCGAATTGCGAAGGAGACGGAACTGAGTGCAGAACGGGTTTTGATTTCTTGCACGCATACGCACACGGGGGCTGTCACGGGCGATGATGCTTATACGGCGTTTTTGATCGATCGGATTGCCGATGCCGTGAGGCTGGCGTGGCAGAACCGAAAGCCAGCGCAGGTGGGGTTTGGGCAAGCTCTTGAGGACCGCGTGGTTTTTAACCGCCGCTATCGCATGCGCGATGGATCGGTGCGCTCGAATCCCGGTGTGGGCAATCCCGAGTTCGTGGCGCATCTGGGACCTATTGATCCGGAGTTTGGCGTGCTGTGTTTGCCGGGGGTTGCTGGGGGGGCGATTGGTTTGCTGGCCAATTACGCACTGCATTATATCGGTATGCCCGAATCCGCGTATTCGATCTCCGCGGATTATTTTGGGATTTTTTCAACGCTGATTCAGCGGATGCGGAATGCCTCTTTTGTCGCTGCGCTTTCAAATGGCGCGTGTGGGGATATCAATAATATAGATGTGCTGGGGGATAAGCGCCCTGTGAAAGACCGTTCTCTGCATGCGGAACGGGTGGCGGGTTTGATTGCAGCGGGCGTTCTGTGGGCGTGGAATGAGATGGATTTTGCGTCCGATGTGTCTCTTGGGGCGGCGATGCAAGAGGTGGTTCTGGCGCGCAAGCCAAAGCCTTCTGAGGCGGACATGGCGCGTGTGGAGGAGATTGAGGCCATGGAGCGTCCCACGATGGCCGAGCGCGCTTTGGTGCGCCGAATAACCAGGCGCATGGCCGATGTGCCGGATCGGGTGCGGACATGGGTGCAGGCACTTCGCATTGGAGACCTGGGGATTGCGGCTGTGCCGGGGGAGTTGCTGGTGGAACTGGGGTTGGATTTGAAAGCCCGATCTCCGTTTTCGCAGACTATAGTGATCGAGTTAGCCAATGATTCGGTGGGGTATTTGCCGACGAGGCAGTCTTATGAAGAAGGGGGATATGAGCCGGAGGCGAGCGTCTTTGCGCCGGGGTGTGGCGAGCAGATTGTCGATGCGGCTTTGGGCTTGTTGAAGCAATTGCGATGACCAAAAAGGGTGGGAGATGGCTATCGATGAAAAGCAGGTGGTGGAAGAACAATCTGGAGTACTCCGAGAACGGGTGACGGGACGCGCGCTGGTGATAGGTGTGCTCACGATTGTGGGGATGGCGCTTTTCATGTCCTATTTCGGGCGGAATCTGGTGAAGAATTACATGCCCGTAGCAGTGGCTCTGCCGTTTGTGGTGTGGCTGGGGATCAATACGGTGTTGAAGCTGTTTGCGCGGGGGTGGGCACTGTCCCGGATGGAGATGTTGACGGTGTTTTTCATGGTGTGGCTGGTGGGGAATTTGCCGGGTATTGGGTGGGCGATGTATATGGTGACCGATATTGTGGCTCCGGCTCACTATGCCTCGCCTGAGAACCGGATGCGAGAGGTGGTGATGCCCTATTTCCCGCGCTGGCTGTTTCCAGAGGAATCGGAGGCGGTGATCGGGCAGTTGTTTACCGGGGTGGAGGTGGATGGGGCTATCCCGTGGCTGGCCTGGGTGCGGCCGCTGTTCTGGTGGTTGATGGCGTGTTTGTCGCTGGTTGGGGCGGGGTTTTTTTCGAGTGTAATTTTTTACAAACAGTGGCACGAGAAGGAGCGGCTGGTTTTTCCGATGGCGACGTTCCCGATGGATATGCTCAGGCAGTCTGCAGGCAGTCGGGTGCCGGATGTGTTTAAGAATAAGGTGTTCTGGATTGGGTTCGGTTTCGTGGCGGGGATTATTGGCTGGAATATCATCGGGTATTTCGCGCTCAGCTTGCCGCCTATTACCCTGTTTTATTCTACCACGTACAAAGCCGTGCCTCTGGGACATCATTTTCCGGATTATTTTTTGCGGGTGCAGCCGATGATTATGGGGCTGGCGTATTTGTGCCCGCTGGATATTCTGTTCAGTTTCTGGTTTTACGATTTTGTGAATATTTTGAAAAAGGGATTGCTGAACCGCACGGGGTTTACGGTGGGTTTGCCCGGGCAACCAGCGATGGGCGGCGAGATCGCGATGCTGGAATCGCACGGGGCGCTGGTTTTTCTGGTGGGATGGTCGGTGTGGGTCGCCAGGGGGCATTTGCGGGAGACGCTGCAAAAGGCGTTTGAAAGGGGGCGCGAGGGTGATGACGGAGCTCCGGTTTCTTATCGCACGGCGTGGCTGGGGCTGTTGTCTTCGGCGGTGTTTTTGGGCGGGTGGATGGTGTCTGCCGGTATGCGGGTTCCCGTGATGCTGGTGCAGTTGCTGTTGCTATTTATCTGTTTTTTTGGGATTACCAAATACGCGGCGACTACGGGTTTTATTTTTTTGTCTCCTGCGGGTGGAAAGGGAGCCGATGTGCTCCTGGCGCTGGGCGGAACGTCGAATCTGCCACCTGCGACACAGACGTCTATCTGGCTGGTGAATAGCAATGCGCTTTGCGGGGTGCCGATTCGGATTACGTGTATTCCGTCGGTGACGCATTTTTTTCGGATGTTGGGCGATCACCTGCGGCGGCATCCGCTAATTTGGGGGTGCATCCCGGTGGCGTTTGTGACGGGTTTTGTGGTTTCTGTGGGCGCGCAGCTTTACCGGTGTTATACCGAGGGCGGTCTGAATGGGCACATGGCGCTGTGGGACTGGGGTGTGTTGATGGGCAGGGTGTCGTTGATTGAAGGGAGCAAGCTGACGGTATTCGATCCGCAGAAGTTGGGGGTGTGGTTTTTTGGGTTTGCAGAGGCAGGCGTGCTGACTTATTTGAAGGCGCGGGTGTCCTGGTGGCCGTTTCATCCGGCGGCGATTGCTTTGCCTGTGGGGCGATACGGGTTTTGTTTGCTGATTGTGTGGTTGATGAAGACCTTTGTCATCCAGTTTGGAGGCGTGAGTCTTTACCGGCGGTCTTTACCGTTTTGGTACGGGGCGATTGTGGGGTATTTATTCGGGATTGGGGTCTCCAAGGTGGTGGATATAATCTGGTTTCCAGATGCGGGACATGGGGTACATGGGTGGTGAGGGTTTTGAAGGTTTACGAAAGACTGTCTAAGAACTCCTGTGGAATTTTTGCACCATAGACCTGGGGGTGACCGTTGCGGTTGGAGGTGTAGATGAGCCACGCGTTGTCAGAGGTCATGTAAGGATGGGTGTGCGACCACTGGTTGCTGTCGTGCTCGGTGCGGCTGAGGACGAGGCATTTGTGACGACCCGATTCGAGGGAACCGATGTGGATGGGGATGTTTTCTTCCTGGGTGGCGTCCCCGACCCAGTATCGGCCACAGCGGGAGACGCTGACGTGACCAAAGCGGTGGGGGGTTTTGCTGACCAGATTTGGGGCATTGTCGCGTAAGCCCGCAGTCCAGACGTTGCCTTCGCTGTCTTCGTCTTGTCCCGTGGAGATGAAGATGTGGTCGGTTGTGCCAATCCACGCTTCGTGACCGGTGGGGCGCGGCGTGTGGGGACGATCAACGGGAAACCATGTGATGCCTTCGCGATCGGGTTCAAGAGCGCCGAGGTGGACGAATTTGACGTCGGGCATTTTGTTGGCTTGAATGAGGATGCGGTTGTTGCCGTCGAGGGAGAATTGTTCGTGTTTGAAGTGGTAGTCGTCCCGCTGGGCGAGGGTGCTGCTTTTCCCGGTTGAGAGGTCTGTACACCAGACTTTGCTCGATCCGCCTTCGGGATGGACGCTGGCAGCGTAGTAACGCCCGTCCTGGGAAGTGGTGCCGTAGCTAAATCGGCCCTCTTCGGTCGGCAAAGTTGTGATGTCTTCTTTTTCGAGGGTCTGATAGTTGCAGCGTTTGAGTACAAGCGCGTCCCCGTCTTGTTGCTGATAGTAGAGGTGTTCGCCCCAGGCGTGGAAGGCGGGGAAATGGGGGGCTTCGTCGAGTACGGTGTGGAGGCTGCCGTCTGTGAGGTCGAGGAAGGATAGGCCACCGTCCTGATCGTTTTGGGGATAATATCGGATTGTGACGCGGCTTCCATCAGCCGAGGAATAGGGTTGTTCGCCATAGATGTTGTCGGCGGGACGGGGATCGTCGATGAGCTGGTAGATTTCAGCGCCGGAGTTGGGATCGGTTTCGACGAGTTTCATGGCGTGTCTCCTGAGAATGGCGGTTGGAGGAAAGATTTGAGGAAATATAACATGTGTGTGGATGATCCATCAAGCGATTTTCCGCTTTGATTGGAAGGGAGATCGGATATGATACTTAAAATTTTGGATACGGCTGTCAATTGCGTTACGATGCAGGTGGCGTGCAAGGACGCTCGGGGGATGCGAATCTATCGCGCGGATCGGGCGGATGGTGTGTTTAAAGAAGTCGGCGTTGCCCGAGAAGATCGGTTTGTGGATGCGGCGGATTTGCTACCGGGGAAGACGTATTATTATATCGCCGTTGGTTCTGCTCAGTATCTGGAGCAAGATGAGTTGGGGGATCTGGAATCCGTTGAGGCGCATGTGCCCCGGACGCCTTGTGAGAAACAGGTCGAGCTGACGGAGAAGGCAGAGGTGTTTGAGGTTCGGATGGGTGGGTATGTAGATGAGTCGAATGCTGTAACCCTTGGGCCGGAAGTGTATTGCCCGGGGCCTAATTCGAGTATGCCTCCCTATGATCAGGTGTTTGAGCCAAATCTTTATGTGGTGATCGAAAATACGGGTGAGACAGATTTGGTGAATCCGTGGTTGGTGGCAAATGGACAGCGGGATTGGTGGTCGGTGGAGGCGATGGCAAAAGAGGCGATAGGCGGACGGGATCTGGACGAAGAAGAGCGGATGATGGCGTTGTGGCAATTTGTCGTAGATGAGGTTTACGATAGCCGATGCGGGATGTCCTGGTATGACGATGTGAGCGATCCGGTAAAGTTGTTCAATGCGTATGGGTTTGAGGGGTGTATAGGGTATGCGATTGCCACGAGTCGGTTGGGCGAGGTGATGGGGGTGAAGTCGCGCGAGGTATGGGTTGACGGTATTCTGGATGGGCACGGTCGGGGGCGGCAGTGCAGCCATACGATTTTTGAAGCGTGGGCAAATGGGGCGTGGCATTTGCTCGATACGGATCAGATGGTGTTTTTCTTAAAACGGGATAACCGCACGGTGGCCAGTGTGGCTGATCTGGCGCGGGATCCAGAATTGATGAGCAGGTCGCACCGGAACCTGGGACTGGCGGGAAAGGATCTGGCGGAGAAGGATTATTACAGCGCGCAGTTCAAGAATCGGGAATTTGTGTATCCGACCAATCCGAGTGCTGCTTGGACTCGGGGAGATGGCCGTGTGCAACAGGATACGACGCAGTTGCCGCTACCCCATACGATGGCGATGCGCTTGCGCCCGGGCGAGAAGCTGGTGCGCTATTGGGATCAGGTGGGTAAGACAGTGGTGCGGGGGCGTCGGTTACATCCCGAGGTGCGGTATTCCAATGGCAAGCTGGTCTATCGGCCCGATCTGCGAACTCCGCTGGCGCTGAGAGGATTAGAACAGCAGGTGAATGTGGTGCAAGAAACGTCGGGGAAGTTGCCAGCTGTTCATCCGATTCAAGATCAAAGCGTTTCCCAAATGATCTGGAAGATACATTCGCCATATCCAATTGCCGGAGCGAGAGTGGGTTTGTCCTACAGACGGGCGAGCAGGGAAGACGGACTTGAGGTGTTGCTGTCTCGGGATGGAAAGGACTGGCGGTCGGTCTGGGTGGCAGCGGGACATCGGGCAAGTGAATGTGTGGATCTGGACTGGTATTTGAATCCGGCTTTGTTCGACTGGCGGGGAGATTGGGATCCGGGATGGCGGGTTGGACCGCTGTATGAATATTATGTTCAGGTGGCGATGTGGGCTGGTGCGAATGCCGAGGATGTAGGGGTGGATAAAATTTGGTTTGATACGGATTTGCAGTGTGCGACGCGATCTTTGCCATCGCTGTTATGTGGTGAAAATCACATTCAATATCGAGATGAGACAAAGGGTAAGCGGAATGTTCGGATAATCTATGGATGGCGGGAGGAGCATTGTATTAAACCGCCGGAGGTACCCGAGCCGGTGTTTCCGGATGATGGCGCAGAGTTGGATCAGACGGATTTTGAGTTTCGCTGGAAAAGCCCTGAGGGAAATGGGTCAGAGGTGGATGATTATCACGTCCAGGTGAGCAGGTACCCGGATTTCCGGTGGTGCGTGTGTCCCACTTTTGACCGATATGTGAGTCGCACGGCATATGCGGGGAAGACGCGCTGGCAACCGCAGTTTGCTGGGCTGTTGAACCCGGGCGAGCGATATTATTGGCGCGTGCGCGCGCGAAATGCACAAGGGGTGTGGAGTGATTGGAGCCGGGCGTGCGCGTGGTCGGTTACTCCGGAAACTTAAATGGCGGTTCGATGTGGAGCCAGTTGATGCCGTTGAGTGCTTTGAGGAAGGCGATCAGGTCTTGTTTTTCGGCGTCTGTGAGGTTGAGGGGGGTAATCAATTCGTCGAGGAAGGGATTGGGATTACCGCCTTTGTCGTAAAATTCGATGATTTCTTTCAGGGTTTTGATGCTGCCGTCGTGCATATAGGGGGCTGTGCGCGCGATTTCGCGCAGGGTAGGTGTTTTCATTGCGCCAAAGTGTTCTAACTTTTGGGTTTGCTCATAACGCCCGGGATCGATGCCTTTGATGTCTTTCAGGTTGCCGGTTTTTTCGTAAGTGGAAAGATCAGCGCGGTCCCAGCTCGTACCGATGTTGTGAAAGTCTTCGTCTGTGTAGTTGAATCCCATGTGGCAGAGTGTGCAGCGCGCTTTGGTGCGAAAGAGACGCAGGCCCCGGATGGCGGATTCGGACATGGAGCCTTTGGGACCGCCGTATTCGAACAAATCGTAGGGCGATTCGCCAGAGATGAGCGTGCGTTCGAAAGCGGCTAAGGCTTTGGCGATGTGGTCGGGTGTGATGGTGCTGTCCCCAAATGCGGCTTTGAAGTGGGTACGGTACCCAGAGATGGCTGATAAGGTGGAGACGACATGCTCGAGGGTGTTGCCCATTTCTGTGGGGCTCTGGATGGGGATGAGTGCCTGTTCTTCGAGGGAAGTAGCCCTGCCGTCGTAGAAATAAATCGTGCCGTAGGCCCGGTTGATCAGGGTGGGCACATTGCGTTCAGGCATCTGGCCGTCGATACCTGTGGGCAGGACGCGGCCATCGGT
>JAPOXY010000024.1:69604-70131 GCA_026706845.1 Gemmatimonadota bacterium | reverse complement strand
TTGATGGGTAAGCTTTTGCCAAATAATCCGCGAAGCCTTATCAATTGTATCGCACGTTTTGGAGATAGTGAGAAGATTGACTTTGTGATTGAACACCTGTCGTGTTCGGAAGATTTTGCAAGCTGGGCAGCTTTTAGAGCATTGACAATTCTTGCTCCGCAGGAGGCTATTGACCGAATCATTGAGGTTGGGGAAAGTGACCTGTATTTAATACGCAATGAGTGGCTTCCGCATCTTTTACGAGTTCATCCTGAACAGACACGTCAGAGAATTTTTGAGATCGCCCAATCTGATCCGAAGAAGGGATACCGGCTAATTACCAACATTTTTTGGGAACGACCGAATGAACTGGATGAGGCCATGTTACGATTCGTACTTCGTACGCTTGAGACAGACCTGCTTGATATCAGGGAAGCCTTCACAGAAGATCCCCCTATACTCTATCATCCGCTGAAATTTCTCAGTCGTATTTCCTGTCCGAAACTCTTAAAAATATTACAAAATGAGGCGGGCGGCGTATTGGAACG
>JAPOXY010000024.1:0-69594 GCA_026706845.1 Gemmatimonadota bacterium | reverse complement strand
GTCGAAGTTGCATTTAGCCGACTGCATACGAACGATGGTTACTTCGATCATATCCTGGAAAATGCTCGCCGTATCCTGATCCTCATAGAAGGCCAAGGCATTACCACTCTAATCAACCGTGAGTTGGCATCCGAGCATTTCTGGGTACGACACGGCGGGTTGAAATGGGCCTTCATCCGTCTCGACGATAGTACTATAGAACAGCTTGCCGCTATCGCACAACGTCCCATTCCCCGTGACGCTAATGGAAAGCCTAAACCTGAATTCTCCCAGGAATTTTACCAAACCCTGACTGCCCTTGCAGTATTAGGAGCTGATCTGGTTCTGGTTGAAATACTAACAGAGATACTAACGCAGACTGACGTAGTGGATATGCTGCCAATTCATTTGGCCAACCTTCGAGCACACTGTGGCCCAATGCCAAAAGATCTGACCGATTCCGCACTACGGATACTGCAAGATACGGCACTATCCGAAGATTTGTTACTACCCTCTCTGGTGATTGCTTGGCTAAGTGCCGATACTGATTTTATCCCAACCGTGCGTAAAGTTCTTGAGCGGACAGACCCAGAGAGCCAAATCGCAAAATATGCTTGTATAGCTCTCCGAGAACTTGGTGATCAATCGGATGACTTTGCGCGGCTGGCTGAGCAATTGGCTCAGACGAAAGAGAATGCCGATTGGGGCCTGAATGCCTTGATCGGCCTAAAAAATGGGCTGGATTTTCTAAAGAACTGGATACAAAGTCCAAGTAACCCGGATTATATTGGCAGAGTAATTCGCACCCTTTACCACTATGCCGAAACCCGGGAATTTGCTGTTGATGCTGCTGTGCATCGGTGTCTGAATAGCAGATTCACGCTTCATCCACTTTACGACATCGCCGCCGAATCGGACAACTCCGACCTACGGAAGCAAATCCTTGAAGTGGCTTTCGCTGAACGTGCGCACGTGACTGTGGAGCCGCTTAGAGCTATTCAGGGTCTGGCAAAATTCGATGTTGCTCGCGCTATAGAAGCAATTGAATACGGGCTTAAAGTTCATCCAAATATCGAAGGGGATTTATGCCTTCTCCTTGTACGCATTGCGCCTGAGACGGCAGTGGAGAAGCTCCTTGACACTGTAATTACAATCGAAAGGAAGTCCTTGATTCCTGCGGTGGGACGGGCATTACGCCGGCTTGACCCAACAATTGTTGCTCCATCTATCGTCGAGCGAATGTCTATTGCATTGAGTAGCGGACGAGAATCCGTAGCCGAGGTGGCGGGATGGTTACTCATTCCTGAGATCACTGAAGCGTTGGGCCGTCTCGCCGAACATGAACATGATAGATTGTTAAATGTCCGCCGCGTTGCGTTAGATGCGCTAGAACGTCAGCGTCGGGAGCAAATGGTCTATACACTTCTTGAAGAATTTTCATACGCTAAGCCAGCACATCAATGGGCAATACTTGTCGCGATCTTGGAAATCGCCGATCCTTATCTGCTTGATGACAGGGAAGATCCGCTATGTATAGAACAGATTTTTACGGAAAGTGTCCCTTATGCTTTTGTGCATCACGCTGAAGCGGTGCTTGAGAAGCGAAAACAGGAAGAATCACGCGCGAATCGGTCGCGCAATTTCAGGTAGGAAGATGCCTGTGTGAGTGTATTCAACCTATTTTAGGAGGAACTATGGCAGAGTCAACCGAACAATCATTAGGTGGGGGACCGACCATTACGCGACAGCTATCGTTTCACGGTCAGGGCGGTTCTTTATTTGGCATTCATATCGTGAATATTTTGCTCGCGATCATCACGCTGGGTATCTACTATTTCTGGGGTAAAGTCAGGGTTCGAAACTACATGCACAGCCAGACCGAATTTGAAGGCGACCGCTTTGCATATCACGGTATTGGCAAAGAACTTTTTATAGGCTGGCTGAAAGCAATGGGTTTTATGATTGTGATCGGCGGGATCTCCTTTGGCATACAGCTTTTCGGTAAAAGCATTACCTCACAGATCATCGGCACGATTATCTTATATTTTGGTATCTTCTTTTTGCTTTTCCCCGTTGCCATTGTCGGTGCTTGGCGTTACAAGTTGAGTCGTACGTCGTGGCGGGGGATTCGCTTTTCTTTTAGAGGCCATACGCGCGAATTTTTCCGCATCTATTTCCCCGGCATGTTTCTTACTCTGATCACATTGGGCTTTTACAGTCCCTATTTTGAAGTGCGCCTTCGAAAATTCCTGGTCAATCAATCTTATTTTGGCAATGCTCAATTCCACTTTGATGGCAATGGTCGAGATTTGTTTTGGGGCAATTTTTGGGCCATCGTTCTGGCCATTCCCACACTGGGGATTTATCCCTTCTGGTATGCTGCCACTCGGCACAGATATTTTTGGTCACGCACGACATTTTCAACAGCGCAATTTCGCTCCACCATGTTGGGCGGTGATCTTTTTGTGTTTCACCTCGTCAATGGTCTGTTGCTTATCTTCACGCTGGGATTGGCGCAGCCCTGGGTGCTTGTGCGCAGTGCGCGATTCACTTTTGAACGGATTCTTCTTGAAGGGGATCTCGACCTCGATGCCATTGAGCAAGACGCACGGGATGCCTCGGCTACTGGAGAAGGCATGACTGATTTTCTGGATACGGAATTTCTGGATATCGATTTGGGGCTCTTGTAGTGGACACATTGCGACAGGACAGATGGGATGGTCGCTATTTCGACGGGTATAGTACGACCCCCCATCGTGTTTCCATCACTATTTCCAATGCGGGACTTGAGATTGCAAAGATCGATGGTACCGTTTTCCACTGGTATTTTCATCAGATCCGGCAGTCTCAGGGTACTTATACGGGTGAACAGGTGCGCCTGGAAAAAGGGGATGAAATGCTCGTTGTTGACGATCCCGTTTTTCTTCAGGCTATTCACTATATTGCACCGAATCGCAGTAGTTTTCACAATCCGCGTTTCCGCAGGCACAGAACGGCACTCACCGTGCTATCTGCTGTGGCAATTATTGTCATCGGTCTGGTGTTCTATTTTCGTGGCATTCCAACGCTAACGGATCTTGTGGTGGTTTATTTGCCCGTCCGCTGGGAGGAAGAACTCGGTGCTCAGGTCGTTTCATTGCTTGCTCCCGAAAATAGGCGAATTGACGATCCAGATTGTCAGAAAGCCATTGAAGGTATTGCCGATTTGCTCCTGAAAACCGAACAGTCATCCCCCTACCATATGCATATTATTTTAAAGCGAGATCCAATTATCAACGCCTTTGCAGCGCCTGGCGGATATATTGTCATACACGATGGATTACTCAAAAAAACCAAATCGCCCGAGGAACTCGCCGCTGTGCTTGCACACGAAATTCAACACATCCTTCAGCGCCATTCAACGCGGGCAATTCTCCGCGAATTGTCAATTGGCATGCTTCTCTCTGCCCTGTCGGGAGATGCGGGGGGGCTGCACTACGCGCTTGAAACAGTGCATACATTGGGCGGGTTGCGCTTCCGCCGTCAAGATGAAGCCGAAGCCGATCAAAAAGGCATGCAAATGCTTCAGAAGGCCAAAATTGATCCCAAAGGCATGGTTGTGTTTTTTGAAACACTGAAAAAAGAAGTGGGAGATATTCCCCGTTTTTTGAGCTATGTATCAACTCATCCACGCACCGAGGAACGCATTGAAAGGTTGAAGCAGATAGCTGACCAGAGCGATTACGAATCTGTTGCCCTCTTACCAGATACCGACTGGTCAGAGATTCAGAAGATGTGCGCCAGAAGGCCAAAATAGGAGACACAATTTATACTTGTTTATAGGTGGTCTTAAAGGGTTCTGGGGAGAGTTTATGAAACAACCAAATATTCTGTTCATTTTTAGCGATCAACACCGTCACGATGTGCTCGGCTGCGCCGGGCATCCGCTAGTCCAGACGCCGAATCTGGATCGACTAACGGATTGGGGTATGCGTTTTGAGCGGACGTGGACGCAGTGTCCGGTTTGTATGCCGTGCAGGGCTACGATGATTACGGGGCGATATACGCATGAACTGGGGTTTACGTCTAATGTTACGGCTGATCGCGGGGATACGGTTGATGATAGTCCTTTTAAGTCCGCATGGCCGACGATTATGAAGCAGTTGCAGGGCGGGGGGTATGAGACCGCGTCGATTGGCAAGACGCATTATCACGGTCGGCCCGGTTCTCAGGAGGCGGGAGAACGCGGGGAGCGTTTCGATACGCGGCAGTTTGGAGATTTTGTGAAGGGTTTTGGGTGGGATTATGTGATGGAGGAATACGACCGGTATGGACATGTTCAGAGCCATGTGAAAAGTCCGTATATGGATTTTCTTGAGGAACGGGGTCTCCTAAAGGCGCATCAGGAACAGATCCGGGGGATTTACAGGCTTACGCCCACGCACTGGCGGGGCGAGACGAGTGTGTTGCCCCAGGAATGCGAGTTATCCAGTTTTATTGCCGATCACGCGATGGATTGGTTGCAATCGCGCGATTCCGAGAAGCCGTTTTATCTTCATCTGGGTTTTGTGCAGCCGCATGTTCCGCTGATGGATGATCCGATTTGGGCGGCTTATTATGCAGATGCCGATATCGAATTGCCGAATATGACGATGCCGAGCGCTACGAATGAGGTTTGGGCAGAAAAGGTCAAACGGCTCAAGGCGCATTCTCAGGTTCAGACGATGACGGATGATTTTGTGCGCGAGGGCATCAGGCATTATCTGGGTGCTGTTTCTCTGGTTGATCAGAAGATTGGCGAGGTGATTGATACGCTGGATGCGTTGGGGGAACTGGACAATACGTGGATTATTTACAGCGCGGACCACGGCGAGATGCTCGGCGAACACCATTTGTGGGCAAAGCACTGTTTTTACGAGGGCTCGGTTCAGGTTCCGCTGATTGTCAGTCCACCGGACCGCAAGAACAGAGGGGTTTGTGGCGATCTCACGCAGTTGATTGATGTGGTTTCGACAATCGCAGAGATTGGGCAGGTGACACCGCCGGAGGGTGCCCGCGGGCAATCACTGTTGCCGATGTTGGAACGCGGTTCTGGGAGGTATGAGTACGTGTTTTCGACGATTGAGGATTGGACCGGGGTGCGGAATGAAGGCTATCGCTTTACGCTGCATGTTCCAACGGGGACGCCCTGTGAGTTGTACGATCTGGCGAGAGATCAGGGCGAGTTAAATAATTGCGTGGAAGATCCCGCCTATGGGGAGGTCGTGGCTGAACTGAGAGAGGTCGTTTTGGACCATCGCGCGGGTTGAGGTCTATACAGATGAGTGAACAGGCAGAAATATTGATTGTTGGCGGTGGGGCAATCGGTGTTTGCTCGGCTTATTATTTAAATGCTGCGGGTAGAGATGTCGCGCTGGTTGATAAAGGCGATATTTGTTCGGGGTGTTCGTATGGGAATGGGGGGCTTGTTGTGCCGAGTCACAGCATACCTCTGTCAGCTCCGGGGGTGGTGTTTCAAAGTCTGAAGTGGATGTTGAACCCAGAGAGTCCGTTTTATATTAAGCCGCGTTTGGACCGGGATTTGTTTTCCTGGTTGTGGCATTTTCGCCGTGCATGTAATGAGAAGCATGTTGCGAGGGCAACGCCTGTTATTCGGGCGATGAATATGGCGAGTGTGGCGTTGTTTGAAGAGATGGTAGCGCTCGAGGGCATGGATTTTGGGTTTGAGAAGAGGGGGACGATCACGGCATATAGAACTGAGAGGGGTTTGGCAAAGGCGGTTAAGGACGCGCGTTTTTTGTCGGAGGTGGGGGTTGAGACGCGGGTTCTCGATGCCGATGAGATGGTGGGATTAAATTCCGGCATTCGGATACGGGCGATTGGTGGGATATTTTTTCCCGAGGATGCCCATCTCGTGCCGCACCGCTTTGTGCGTGGGTTGGCGCATTACGTGGGTGGAAAGGGTGTTCGGATCCATAGGGAGACAGAGGTTCTGGGGTTTAAGACTTCGCGCGGTCGCGTGGTTGCTGTGAAGACGAATCGGGGGGATTTCCGGGCTGAGCACGTTATTTTGGCGGGTGGGTCGTGGTCGCCTGTGATTGCCAAGGATCTTCATATCGATTTGCCGATTCAACCTGCCAAGGGGTATAGTATTACTTTTAAGCGGCCTGATGTTTGTCCGACGACGCCATTTTCTCTGGGGGAAGCAAAGGTCGGTATTACGCCTATGGGTGATATGCTGCGGTTTGCGGGTACGCTCGAATTGGCAGGTCTCGATTTTTCGATCAATCAGCGGCGCGTGCAGGCTATTCTCAGAGCTGTGCCCGACTATTTTCCCGATTTGAATCCCGATTATCTCGAGATGATAGAAATTTGGTGCGGTTTGCGGCCCTGCACGCCCGATGGTGTGCCATTTCTCGGCCGCGCTCCCGGGTTTGAGAATGTGATCGTGGCTGCCGGTCATGCGATGATCGGCATTTCTCTGGGTCCTGTTACCGGAAAGCTGGTGGCAGAACTGGTTTCCGATGAAGTGCCTTCTATTGATCTGTCTGCACTGATAGTGGATCGGTTTGGGTAGGCTGTGTTATTTTTGAGAGGTGAAATATGGTGAAGATGTTGCTGAGGGATGTTGCGATGTCCGATCTGGCGGAGATTTACGAGCGAAATGCAGATCGGTCACCTGCGCCGTATCTCAAAGATGCAGAGGCGGTGGAGCGGGCGAGGGGGTTGGCGAAGAAGAATGGGGTGTGGGATGATTTGAGCGAGAATCTGGATGGGAGCCGGGAGATTCCCGTGTTGAAGCGGTCGGCTTTTCGCAATTATCAGCGGGTTGGAGATCGCAATTTGCCACAGGCTGTGGCGGGCAATCGCAGGCGCGAGTTGGAGCGGGCAGCGATGGCTTTGTGGCTGGGACATCCCAATGCCGATGTGGATTATTTGCAGGATTTGCTCTGGGCGTATTGCGACGATCACACGTGGGTGATGGCTGCACACGAAGGTCGGGCTATTGATCTGGGATCGGCTGCGTTAGGTGCTGCGTTTGAAGAAATTTTGCACGTTCTGGGTGATCAACTGGAAGAAGAAGTGGTAGAGCGCGTTTCGCGGAAGATTGAGGAGCATATTTTTGAGCCGTTCTGGAATTATAGGCATCTGGATTTCTGGAAGACTGTGCGGATGAATTGGAATCACGTTTGCAATGGCGAGATTATCCGCGCCGCGCTGTATCAGATTGAGGATCCCGTGGTGCTGGCTCATATGACCCACGCGGCGATTGTGAATTTGACGTATGCGATAGATGGCTTTACGGATGATGGCGGGTGCGAAGAGGGGCCGGGATATTGGGAATACGGTTTTGGGCATTTTTTGTACGTTGCCTATGCTCTGTTTTTGAAGACCAATGGGGAATTGAATTTGATGGTGGATGAGACTGGCAAAATCCAGCGGATATGCGAGTACCCGCTTGCGGCGCATATTCAGGGTGCGTTGCGTTCGACGTTTGCGGATTCGAGCCACGGATATACGGGAGCGCGGTCTGCTATGATTGTCAATGCGTTTTTTAATATGCCCGAATTGTACGCCCTGTGCGATAAGCATTCGGATAATACTTTGAAGGTGCGGGATATGCACAGTCTGGCGATGTATTCCGGGTTTGAGGTGAAGGCAGAGGCGGATGAGCGGGATTATGTTTTGCCCGATTTGGGACAGGCGAAGTTGCGGGGGACGCCCGGGAAAGATCAGTTGACGCTGATGTGTTTGGCGGGGAATAATGGGGTACCTCACAATCACAACGATATCGGCAGTTTTATTGTGCATCGCGGGGATGCGCTCTGGTTGACGGATCCCGCGGGTCCTGTTTATAGCCAGAAGACTTTTGGTCCCGATCGCTACGATATTCTGTTTTGCAATGCGCTGGGCCATTCTGTGCCCGTGATTAATGGGCAGTTGCAGCAGCCCGGCGGCGAGTATTTCGGTACGCTGGAGGTGGAGAATTTGAATGGCGAGGACGAAAAACGCGCGGTGATAGATATGACGCAGGCGTATCCCGAGGGTACGGTGAAGGGTCTGACGCGCACCTTTGTGCTGGATGAGAATGTTCTGACGATGGAAGATCGCTATGTGTTTGACAGTGTGCCGCAGACGCTGGAGGAGGGGTTTATTACTTTTGAGGATGTGCAAGTTACCGGGGATTCGGTTCAGATTGGTCCCAAAGGCGAGGGTATTATACTTTCTGCAGTGGATACACCGGGCGCATTTTCGGTCAAGCGGTTTGAAGAGGAATCAAAAGAGGGGCGCACTGATGAGGTGGTCACGCGCGTGATTTTTACGCCTGAAAAACTATCGCAAGACTTCTGTTTGCGGTTTGCGATGGGGTGAATTTCTGGGAGGATTAGTCATGTATAGAGCTTCTTATGATGGTAGTAATAAGAAGGTGATGTGGCAGGAGATGTGGCGGCATGAGTTTGAGGACGCTTTGGAGCGCGATCCCGTGGTGATTGTGCCGGTGGGATCCGTGGAGCAGCACGGGCCGCATTGCCCGATGGATGTGGATATTTCGGCGCCGTTCTATATGGCCGTGGCTGTTGCCCAGCGCGTGGATGATTTTCCCGTGATTGTCGCGCCGCCGGTGTGGTCGGGGTTTACGCATTATAATATGGGATTTCCCGGTACGATTAATTTGCGTTTGGAGACGTTTCAGAATTTGCTGGCGGATATTTTTCGCAGTATTTATGCGAATGGGTTCAAGCGGATTATTTCTGTCAATGGACACGGGGGCAATGCTGCGCCCTGTCGCGCTGTTTCGTGGCAGGTGGCAGAGGAGAATATTTTTACGCTGTCATTTAGCTGGTGGGATATGGTGGATAAGGAATTGAGGGAATGGAGCGCGACAAATGAGGGCGTGGGGCATGCCGGGGAGTGGGAGACAGCTGTGCAGCTTCATTTGCGCGAACATCTGGTTGATAAGAGCCGTATTGATAGCGATGTGACGGGGACGAGGCCGTTTAGCGATGATCTGTCGTTTGCGGAATTTGCCGAGCGGCGACGCGATACGAAAAAGGATACGGGTATTATGGGCGATGCGTTTGCTGCGAGTGCGGAAAAGGGTGCGCGCATTTTTGAACTGGCCTGTGAACGTCTGGAAAAACTGGTGCGCGAGTATCACGAGTTGCCCGTGCGCGAGTACCGCGAGTTTGGGTCTCACTGTATTTGAAAGAGGGGGTACGACGATGTCAGAGCTAAGAGTGGGGATTATCGGTGCGGGGGGGCACGCACAGAGCCACTTCAGGATGATCCAGGACGTGCCGGAAATGGCGTTGGTTGCGGTTGCAGACCTGGATCCAGAAAGGCTGGCGCACACGCGAGAAACGCACGGTGTGACGTCCCTTTTTACGGATTACCGGGAGATGATCGAGAAGGTGCAATTGGACGTGGTCTATGTTGTGACCTTTCCAGGGCCACTGCCCGACATTGTGATTGACTGTCTGGAGGCCGGGCTGCATACCTCGGTAGAGAAGCCCCCGGGCATCAGTTCGGATCAGACCCGACGGATGATGGAGGCCGAACAGCGATCCAGTGCCAGAGCGATTGTTTCAGTGAACAGGCGATACATTCCAGAAGTGCTGGCGATTCGGGCCATGCTGCACGATCGAGGCGGTCCCGTTCACGTGGCGGCGACGTACAACAAGCCGCATATTGGAGACAAGGTCCGGGATGTCGGACATCTTATCCGATTGGACGCGATCCACCATGTGGATCTGTTGCGGTGGCTGGCAGGTGATGCCATCGAGGTTTACTCAGAGGCGTGGTCTGCGCCTTCCCACCCTGCCGAGATGCGCCACAATGCCGTGATCAAGTTCGAAAGCGGCTGCCGGGGCGTGATGATGAGCCACTACGCCGTTGGATACCGCATTCAGCGGTTTGAAGCGCATGCGGAAGATTTTAGCGCGTACGTGGATCTCACGAGTGGCCCCAGGTGTGAGATCTATGCTGACGGAGGCCCGTTTGAGGGCGAGTTAGATCTGGAATCGGTTGGCGGTCCCGACTTCAACGAGACCCGGCATTTCGTGGCGTGCATACAAAACGATACGCAGCCGTGGAGCACGCTTGAGGATGCGATCAAGACGATGAGGTTGTGCGAAGCGATTGAGGCGGGACATAAAGGTCAATTGGAATGATTTTTTAGGTTTGGTTCGCGGTATGAAGATCGTCGATATAGATACTATTATGATTAATTCTCCCGGCCGCAAGTGGACGATTGTTCGGGTCCATACCGATGAGGGGCTTATGGGTTTGGGTGAGGCCACGTATTCCAATAAGGAACCCGTGGTCTGTGCGGCGGTCGAGCATATGAAGCAAGAACTCATCGGGTGCGATCCCGCGCGGATTGAGTATCTGTGGTACTATTTGTTTCGGCAATCTTCTCTCAGTGGTATCTGGCGCATGAGCGGGCCAGTGTGGATGAGTGCGCTGTCGGGTATTGATCAGGCTTTGTGGGATATAAAGGGCAAGGTGGCGGGTATGCCGGTTGTGGAGTTATTGGGCGGTGTGTTCCGCGATCGGGTCGAGGTGTACACCCATTTTGGCGGGAGTACGCCAGAGGCGGCTGCGGCGCACGCGCAACGGCTGGTGGAACTCGGTTTTCGGGCACTTAAAGGTGGTATGGGTAGCGATAGTGATGATCAATTTGATCCGTATGTCGAGACGGGCGATCCCAAAAAAACAGCCGCCCGTTTTGAGGCGGTGCGCCAGGCGGTGGGTCCCGATGTCAAGCTGTTTATCGATTGTCACGGGCGTTTGACTGTGTCCGGTTGTATTCGTCTGGCACGAATACTGGAGCCTTTTGATCTGTACGCGTTTGAGGATCCGGTGCCGCCAGACGATTTAAGTGCTTATCCCAAGGTGCGACGCGCTATTAATATTCCGGTGATGGGGTCGGAGCGGCTCAATACGAGGAGCCAGTTCCGCCAGTTGTTAGATCTGGATGGCGTCGATATTGCCCAGCCGGATCTGATGTATGCCGGGGGGATTACGGAGGTGCGGAAGATTGCCGCGATTGCCGATACGTACCACGTTCCCATTTCGCCGCACAATACCAAAGGTCCGGTGGGCATTGCCGCGGCAACGCATCTGATGGCGTCTATACCCAATGCCGCGCCTATGGAACTGGTTACCGGTATTGATTGGCGCGATGAGATTATCACTGAGCCGCTTAAAATCGAAGGTGGGTGCATATTGTTGCCAGAGGGTCCCGGCTGGGGTGTAGAACTCGATATGGACGGTGTTGAGAAACACCGCTGGCAGCCGGGGGATCCACGGTAAAAGTACCTATTACATAAGGAGATTTTCTATGCGTCGCTTTACGCGAACGCCCTATTACAGCGGGCCGGATGATCCGGCTATTGGCGAGGTGCGGGGTACGCTTGCCCTGGGTGAGACCGTGGTTATTGAGACGATCGGCGGGGCTGATAATGATTTTGAGGCTGCTGGTGAGGTCCGTGCGGGGATGATTACTTCTGGAGAAAGCCACCGCCGCTATGCCCGTCGTGGTGGTCCTTTTCGCATTGAAGGGATTGCGCCCGATGACTGGGTCGCTATTGAGATTATCGCTATTGAGGTGGGTCCCTACGGTTTTTATCGCAATGGCGGTCCCAACTGGGGCAACTGGCGCTGCGTGGCGCCTGTGCGGGATGGGTTGATCCACTTTCCGCCGGATTTTGTGGTGCCGGTGCGTCCCATGGTTGGCGTGGTTCAGTTGGAACCGTGGGCTGCCCATTCGATTGATCACGGCGGCAATATGGATTTTAACGCGGTTCAGCCGGGCAGTACTGTGCATATTCGCGCCCAAAAGCCCGGGGGCTTGCTCTCTCTGGGCGATGTCCATGCGCGGATGGGCGATGGCGAGTTGACAGGTGCTGGTGTGGAGATCGACGCGGCGGTTACTATAAAGGTGGATCGCTCTCCCGGTTTTCCCAATAGCAGTCCGGTGGTGGAGACGACTACGGTGGTAGAAGCTGCCGAGGAGTATCTGACCAGTGCCCGGGCGACCGAGTGGGGCGAGGCTCTCAGGCTGGCATGGTTGGAAATGGTGGCTCTGATTATTGACCGTTACGATACGACGTACGAATACGCCAATATGATTGTGGGCACGATTGGCGATGCGCGGCCCGGCTATGCTACGGGCTATATGGGTGGTTATGTTACGTGTCAGATTGCGGTTCCTAAGGAATTGCGGCGCACCGGGGTGCCGTACGAGGCGTAGAGCTTATACTGTTTACAACATTCAACGAAAGGATTTGCTATGTATTTGTACGGGATTCGCAATGCGAGTCTGAATATGGATTGGGGGAAAGACGCTTTTGCCACAGCAGGGGATATTGGGTTTGATGGGGTGGAGATTGTACTGCGAGAGGAGGAGCGGTTGGATTGGCTTTTGAGCGCGGCGGGCCGGGAGGAGGTTGGGCGATGGGTTGAGGAGACGGGCGCGCAAGCGTGTTCAATAAGTTTTGCCCTGTTTCGAGAATACAAGGGGAATGAGGAAGATGAGGCTGTGCGCGACCGCGTGGTGGAGCTTGTGCAAAAGGCGATCCGCGCGTGTAAGGGGATGGGAGGTGTCGGTATTTTGCTTCCGTATTTCGATGGGGAGAATCTCGATATGTCGAGCGCGCATGCAGAATTGTTGATTGAGGATATGAAGCGATGCGCCCCTGTCGCCGAAGACGAGGGTATTAAGGTTGCTCTGGAGACGAGTTTTTCTCCGGGATTGTTGAGAACGATTTGCGATGGTGTGGGATCTGAGATGGTGGGGGTGTATCAGGATACGGCTAATGCGCTGCAATACGGGTACGATTCGGTCGATATGCTCGTTACTTTACCTGAACACACACAATTGATTCATATTAAAGATACGCGGCGTTCTGATCTGGGCGAAGGTGATGTGGATTTTCCCGCGTGTCGAGATGCGATTGCACAGATCGGTTACGAGGGTTGGCTGATTTTTGAAACGCCAGGGGGTGCTGATCCTGTGGCATCGGGTAAGAAAAATTTGGCGTTTGCAAAAGAGATGTTCGGGTAGGCTGGCAGAGGGTGAGGGAATCGAACCCTGAGTGGTTGCCCACACACGAAGCCAGAATGCTCCGCCCCATGCCAAATGGTGTTCACCCCCTGCATTTATACTGTTGTTTTTTGGCAGAGGGTGAGGGAATCGAACCCTATGCAGTTGCCCGCACCACCGACCAGTGTCGGGCGGCCCCCTTGGACCGTTCACCCCCTACCTACTTTTGACAAATCTGTATGCTTAAAAGTTTCTCCCAACTGTACGTTCAGGACGCATTTCGCCCAGGGATTGTTCGCCGGGTTGGATATATTCTACGGCTGGGCTTTCGACACGTCCGTAGGCATTCCACACTTTGAATCCGAGTAAAGACAGGAGATCGGGCGATGCCTCGGCGAGGACTTCGGGTGCCGTGCCTATGGTAAAATTTTCCTGTGGACGGAACTGGGGTCCGCAAAATGTGGTGAGTATGGCCCAGCGCAGTTGATCGCTTATATTGGCTCCCGTGCCGTGCCAGATGCGTCCGTCGAGGAATCCAATTGTGCCGGATGGACCTTCGAGGGCGACTGTTTCGATGGCGTTGTCGTCGGGATTGTCTGGGCGGCGTCCCCACAGGTGACTGCTGGGAACGATGCGGGTGCCGCCGTTTTCTGCTGTGAAGTCGCCGATCATCCATACTACGTTGACGACGACGCGGGGCCAGATGGATGCAGTATCGGATTCGTCTGTTTGCTCGCGGCTGATAGAGCCTGCGGGCAAATGCGTTCGGTCTGCGCGCGTTGGCATGGGCATCCACCACTGGTCTGTGTGCAGGCGCATGGGAACGCCGCCGGGTTTGGCGATGTTGGCCGAATGGCTCGATAGCAAATAATCATTGCCCAGTGCGTGATCTATGATGTTGCGAACCCCTGAGTGTAATAGCATGTCTTGAAATACCCGACCTTTGTTGATCAGCATCCACACGCGCTGGTTGACGCCTCCTGCCGATTGTGTAAACGCCCCTGCGCGTACCTGCCCGTTTTTATTTCTAAAATCCCCCCAGTTTTGTTTTGCACCTCCGTCTTCAAATGCAAGCCCGCGTTGTTTTTCGGCAAGGGCTTGTTCTTTTAGACGGGTTTTTATTTTTGAGAGGTCTTCTGCATTGAGCGCGTTGGCGAGCAGGCCATACCCACAGGTGTCGAGTTGTGTTTTGACCTGTGCGAGGTCTTCGGTTGGTTGTGGAAGTTCAGACATGTGTATTCCTCATTATTGGGATAAAATGCCATACTGGCGCAGGGTGCTTTCCAGTGTTGGCCTACTAAGGCGAATGCGGTCGTCGTTTAACAAATAGGAGAAGACGTAGCCGAGGCCGAGCATAAAAATCCCGATCAAGAAGCAATATATGACTGCGCGGTCGGGGTATTCGTCTTTCAGGTATCCTACGTAGAGCGGTCCAAAGATTCCCGCTGCTGCCCAGGCGGTTAGTATTGCCCCGTAGATTGTGGACATTTTTTTGCTGCCAAAAACGTCGAGAACAAAAGATGGCATTGTGGCAAAGCCGCCGCCAAAGCACAACAGGACATAACAGACGAGCGCGGAAAAGATCCAGGGGTTGCGCTCTGTCATTAAGATACCGAAGACGATCATCTGGCTGGCGAGTAAGATTCTGAAGACGCCAACGCGACCTATGCGATCCGATAGCAATCCCCAGAAGAGCCGCCCCACGCCGTTGCACAGGGAACTGACGGCGATGAGCGTGGCGCCATATTCGGCGAGTGTTACTGGCTCCAGGGATGGATCCGCAAATCCCCAAACTTCTTGCAGGAGTTCCGACTGAAAGCTGATGACGGAGATGCCCGCGGCGATGTTGAAAAAAAATACGATCCACATGAGGGCAAATTCAGAAGACCGCAGATAGGGCGCGACAGTGTCTTCGTATTCCATCGGTTCATCGTCAGCAACAGCGGGTACAACTGCGGCTTTGGGATCGCTCAACACAAAGCTGGAGGGCAAGAGGATACAGGCAAATACTATGCCGAGCCACAAGAAGACAAGGGGCAGATCCGATTCTGTTCGCAGTACGAGAAAGGGTGCCAGCACTTTGCTCAAGAGAAATGCACCCACGCCAAATCCCATCACGACGATGCCTGTCACCAGACCCTTGCGATCTGGAAACCACTTTGCCGCAGTTGCAACCGGCGTTACATAGCCAAGTCCAATTCCCGCACCGCCGATAACGCCGTATCCCAGGTAAAAGAGTGGGATAAAGTCCAGATGAAGGGCGAGGCTCGCGATCATATATCCGCCGGAAAACATGACACTGCCCGCGACTGCGAGTTTGCGAGGTCCAAATCGCGGTAGCGTCGCACCTGCCCAGGCCGCAGATGTGCCGAGGGAAAAGATCGCGATGCTAAAAGCCCATGCGGTTTCTGTGAACGTCCAGCCGAGTTGTCTGACCAGAAGCGTTTGAAAGAAGCTCCACGCGTACACGGTGCCGAAACAGAGTTGCAGGAGCGTGCATAAGAGCGCGATGACTGAACGCGGAATCTGTATTTCCCGTTTTGCCATTTTTATGTGTCCGATTGATCGCTTTTTTTACCCTCAGAAACATAGAAGAAGAGGTTGGCGAGGTGTCCGACCTCGTCGTCGCGCGATAGCAGTTTGTCGTCCGAAGCTCCATTTCCACCGCGCGCGCGACCCACTGCATAAGCGAGGAGGTCGCCGAGGGGATTCGCCGCGAGGTTGACGAGCCATATCGCAGCAAAGAAGCCTATCACGAGTATGATGCAGATGAGATAGACCTGCCTTCCGATTGCCCGTTGTATTTTGAGCGCAATCAGCCCCGTGTCCATGCCCACGTGAACCGTGCCGGCAATGCCTGCCAGAATCGGACTGCCAACTTCCACGAAATCGCCCATTCCGGGTAGATTGCGTTCTATGGCTTCTGTCTTGAATGGGTCGTCTGCTCGAATGACTTCGGGAATGCCAGGCACGAATGTGTGGGCGAGAAATTCACCTGATTCATCTGTAATATAGATGTATTTGATGCTCTGGATTTCGACAAATTGATCGATGAGCGATTGCAGAGCTGCGAGGTCCCGATTTAAGAGAATATCGACACTGGAGTCGGCGATGGTCTTCGCGATGTTCTTGCTGTTGTTCTCGTATTCTTCCGACAAGTGTGTATCGACCGTATAAATACACAAGGCGGATGTTGACAGGCTGATCATACCAAATAGCGCGAAGATGCCGAACCGCGTTTTTTGAAAGAGTTTTTTGATTTTCATTTTATGCCAAACCTGTCTTCCCAGTTATCCAGTGTGACAAAACGGCCGTTTTCGACAACTGTGTAATAGACTCGCTGTAGGCCCTGCCGTCGGTCTGGGCCAAAAGAGACCTGTTCGCCGATGCCCAGATCGAAATCCTGAATGCTGAAGACCGCGTCTTCGAGCTGGTTTCGCTGCGGGTTGTCGCTGAGGCGGCGCAGAATTTCAACCATTAATTTGGCGTTGAGAAATCCCTCGAGGCTGACAAAGCTCTGAGCGAAGGGTGTGTAGTCTTCTTTCACCAGTTCTTCGGGGGGGTGGGGAGCGTATTGTTGCATCATTTCACGATATTCCTGGACGGCTGGCGTGGATGTTTCTTCGTAACTGGGTACGACTTGAGAGTTTACGAGCAGTTGCGTGTATGAGTCGCTGTTGTCCTGTCCCTCGGTGAGGAGTTTCAAGAGGTTTTCACTTCCGACAAAGGACAGGTTGGCAATTGGAACGCGCAGGCCGAGGTTAACGGCGTCGCGCGCAAAGGCCGCACAAGCCGCATAGGCTCCGATGCAGATCACCGCTTCTGGGTCTGATGCTTTTAGTATTTCGACCTGTTTTCGCATGCTGCCGGTGAATTTTTCCCCGCGGCGGTACGTCGCTTCCCCCACGATTTGTTCTCCGTGCCTCTTCAGGGCACTTCTTACGCCCGCCCATCCACTGCGACCATAAGCATCGGCTTGATAGAATACGGCAATGCGTTTTCGGTTGATGCGGACAAAATTATCCACGAGACCAGCGGTTTCCTGGCGGTAGGAGGCGCGCAGATTAAAGGCAAAGTCGCCATAAGGCGGTTCTCGCTGGGGTTGCGCGCCGGTGAATGGAAAGAACAAGAAGATGTTTCTGTCCTGGAATTTTTTGAGCATGGGGAGCACGCGGGTTACGGTGGGCGTTCCGACGTAACCGAAGAGCAAAAATACCTCGTCTTCGAGCATCAATTTCAGGGTGTTTTTGACGGAGGGATCAGGTTGATAACCGTCGTCGTACGTTTTGAGAACTATTTTGCGTCCCGCGATACCCCCTTGCTGATTGATGTGTGTGAAATACGCACTGGCACCGCGATACAGTTCGATGCCCAAACCCCGGGATGGACCGGAGAACGCGGCGGACACGCCGAGTACGATCTCGGTGTCGGTCACGCCAGATGATGTCCGTGTCATGGTGTGCCTCCTTGTTTGTGGTTCAAGCTGGCCGGTGTTGGCGCCCGCTATCAGAGTTTTCAACCATGGAGCGATTGCGCAACAGGCAAGGCCGGAACGGATGAGTGCTCTTCTCGTGATTGGTTTCATACGGGATGTGCTCTTTCGCTGATGCCAGGTCTGATCATTCTTCGAGTGTTGGGCGATTTAGCCGCGTGTGATAGGGTGGTTCCATGACCGCACGTTGCCGTTCGTTTGCCCATTCGGGTATGTCATAGGCACGTACATAAGCCATGTTGCCGGCGGTGTAGCGGGTGAGCGTTGACCGCCGCGGATGGTCCGCTTTCCAGGGCAGGGTGCCGTGTGTGACGGCTTCGGTGAAGATGATTGCGTCGCCTGCCTTACAGGTGATCTGGCGGATGTGTTCCTGGTGTTTTTGATACAGCCGCATTTCTTGTGGACAGGGATAATTGCTTTTGTGTGATCCCGGGATGAGGGAGAGGCCGCCATCGCCTGCGTTGACATCGGTGAGCTGGATAGAGACGACGGTGAGGCCGTTGTGCATTTTGCCATCTTTAAATATATAATACTGGTTGGGGTCAAATCCAGGTCCAGAGGAGCCGTGGAAGCGATGGCCTTCGGCTCCTTTATCCATCCAGAGCAGGAACATCTGGTGATCGATGCGAAAGCCTTTGCCGAGTATTTCGTTGAGGTAGGGCACTATGAGGGGGTGCGCCAGCATGTCGCGAAAGGGATTGCACCAGGGTTCGTCCCAGTGGATGAGGCTGCCCAATTCGCCGCGTCCATGCGTGCCTTCAAGGGCTGGTGAGTCGCCGTCAAGACGCTGTTCTCTCGGGCGAATACGCCCCTTTTCGAGGTGGCGGTCAACCGCTTCGTTCGCCAGGGCCAGTTCGCCTTCGGTCAAGACGTTTTTAACGACGAGATACCCATTGAGGTCAAAGAGATATTTTTCATCTTCGGTCATGGTGTTGTGGTTTCTTGTTCGGGGTTTTCAATTTATCAGACTCGCATACGCTTCCCGTCCCTGGCGGAAGAGGTCTTTGACTTCTTCGCGTTGCTGGTCGGTGTTGTAGCGGCCATAGGTTTCGATCCATTTGAGCGCGTCTTCGATGCCGTTGAGAAAATACTGCGCGGATTCGTTGCGCTCGGCAGGTGGACGGCCGCAGGAAAAATAAACCGGGCTGCTGTGCGCGTAGATCGATTGGTCAAAGCTGTCGCGCTGGTTGCCCCAGAGCCGGGCAGCGACCCAGCCGTCGCGGTCGATATTTACCCGATGGCGAATGGCGCCCTCGCGTTTGCCTTCGGGAAAGTTTTCTCTGTGGATGATGCGACCGTTCATCGCAATTTCGGCGCAGTGAATGGGGTAATAGGACGTGAATGTGGATTCTATGTCGAGCGAGCCGCCAGAGGGCAATTCGACCGTGGCGCCCATGGGGTGATCGTTTACGTTTAGATCAATGGCGGGACCATTGGTGATAAAGGTGTTGCCCGATTTCATACCGGTTATCCAGTTTTCGTAGGAGAACGCGCCTCTGGTGTTGACATAGACGCGGTTGTTGGAGCAGACGAACCAGTCGGTGCCGGTGGAGGCGGGCAAGGCGATGCCGCAATTGAGCAGTTTGTACCACAGGTCGTATTCGGGGTCCATCCAGAAGGGGTCGAATAGGTTGAAGGCGTCTAATTTTCCCAATGCCGCGGCTATGGGGGCTTCCATGCCGCGACCATTGTGACACCATATCACGATGCCGCCCTGATCGCGGGCTTCGTCGCAACAAAAGCACAGGGGGGGATAGTCGGGGTCGAATTGCGCGGTTAGGATGTGGCCGCGGCTGACGGGTTGGATGAGGTTGCGGATGTTGAGGAACATGACGTGCCCATATCCAAACCCCCAGGGTGAGTTTTCGCCGTAGTGGCGGTTTTCTTCGCCGATGTCGAGTACGTGATGTGCGGTGGTAAATTCGTTCATCACGCCGATGGGATATTTGTTGCTGGCGTAGGGAAGTTGTCTTCTGTCGAGGACGCTTACGACGGTGACGTTGTAGCCTTCCACGCTGCAGTCAATGGCGAGTCGGTCGTCGGGGCGGGTTTCTTTTTCGTCGTAGTGGATGTGTGTGTTGCCCGGATACCAGTTGTTTTCCTGCGGGATATACCAGCGGTTGAGGGTGATTTCGACGTCTTTGACGCCGTTTTCTGGCATTTCGACCACGGTGCGGATGGGTTCGTATTCCGTGCCGCGTTCGACCAATATGTCGGTGCGCCCGCGCGAGGCTTGAACTTCAAATTCGCCATCGCAGAAGAAGAAGGGTGTGCCGGGTCCGCGTTTGAGCATGGCGTCGCGCGGGTGGCAAAAACGACCGTTGGCGGTCAGGACGTGTACTTTGGCGTTGATTGGTTCGCCTGTCGCGCTGTCGATAATATGTCCGTGCAGGGTGCCCATCGTACGCTCCGGTTATTCGAGATGTTTCTGCAATAGCGTTTCGAGAATTCGATCAAATATTCCTTGCAGCCCCTCTCAGAGCCGCAAGGAACGCCTATAAGTCGAGTTTGTCTGCAAATGCCAGCATTTTTGCTTCAACCTCCTGGGCAATCGGTTGTAGTGTTTTCTGGTCGATCTCGATTTGCTGTATCCTTTCATCCACATTTGTCGAGAGACAAAAACGCAGATTGTGTGTCAGGTCGTGCATCGCGTGCTCAATATGGTCTCGAACCGTTCCGGGAGGGTACATCCATTGCCTTGCCCGGGTCTGTTTCAGGTTGATGTGGCAATGGCCTTTCCCGCCGTGTTTTTTTGCCTCGCCAAAACAATCCAGACGCAAAACTTCCTGGTTATAAGCATATACAGATGCTGCGGGACCGTAACCGGCGCGGTCATTTCGCCAATAGACTTCCAATCGCACATCGTCTTGTATCGGATATGTAGTCCGATCTTGTCTGCCTGGTTGTGTATCCATGTCTTGTCCTTTCTGTTGTGGCGCAGATGACTACATGATCTATGGGTCTTTCTTCAGGATATTATTAAAATTTCTTGAAGTCAAGATACATCTCTTGCGGAGAAAAAGAAACACTTCTACCGGGGTGTTTTGCGTTTTGTATTGGTCACAGGCTATTGTTTGCCCGTCTGGGAATGGGATTGTATCCCGCATTCTATGTGATCTATGACGATATGCTCTTCGATGTTCTCAGCAGATTTTGAGATGGTCAGGCCCAGGTGGTTGTCGCCATAAATAAATGGCGGGTTTGATAGCGCGATTGTACACGATGGGAATTGGTCGTTATCGGGCCAAGTCCATTTCAGATCTTGAGATGGGATTTTGGTGCCGTTGATGTCAACTGTGAGGGCGTCCTCTTTTGACAAGCCCTGTGCAAAGAAAGTCAGGGTGTTTTCTGAAGGGATGGGTTCTGAGGGGAGATGTTCACACAGGCGAAATCTGAAGGTGTCTCGTTGTCCCATTTTTGGGCGGGAGAGGACGAGTTCTTCTTTGATATAGACCTCGCCCAAACTTTTGCTATTTGCCCAGAGTGAACGGAATGTGTAGTGTCGGTCCGGGCCGATGTTTTGCGGGTCTTTTAATTCTACGAGGTCGTTCATTGCCGCTGGATACATTGTGGGGATTTTTGCGCCATTAGTTCCCGGGGGTTCAAACTGAGGTCCCCAGTGAAAGAAGTAATTTTGGGTCGAGAAGCCGTCGGCGCCTGCGGCATAGAAGTTTTGCAATGCTGCGCGGTATTGGGGCATGTCCATGAGAATTTCTGTATCGATACTGAGTCTGGGTTGTACCTGGGGATAGACATAGCAGTCGTGTTGCCGGGCTATTGATACAAAGTCTTCGTATTTTTCGTTGAAGTCGGTGAATCCGAAATCTCCAGGTGCGACATAGTCGATCAGGCCCTCTTTGATCCAGGTGGGTACGTCTAAGCTCAGCTTTTTACAGCCCGCCATTTGCTGGGGTACGCGTACGCCGAGGATGAGGTTTCGGTCTCTGCCTGTTGGGGAGTGGGCGTTGTCCAGCATGTTGCGGACTTGTCGGATAAAGCCGGTCATGGTGCTGTGGCTGTGTGATAGTTCAGCTCTGGGAAAACATTCTGCGAGACGGGTGAAGTTAAATTCCATGCCGTCGATGTCGAAGCGGTTGGCGACTTCTTCCATGATGGCGAGGAGAAAGGCGCGTACTTCGGGTATGGCGTAGTTTAAGGAGCACCCGTATTTGCGGTTTTCGGGCGGTGCGCGTCTGGTGGAGGGTTTGTATTCTCTGAGTACCCATTCGGGTTTTTCGTCGCAGAGTTTTTTGAAGAATTCCGTGTGGTGGCCGTGGCGGTCGTTCATTCGAAAGCCAGCGATAAATTCCATACCCTGTTTATGGCATTCGTCGATATAGACTTCGACGGGCATGATACCTGTGTCCATGATGGGTACCAGGCGCTGGTGCTGATGCCGGATGTCGTAAGGGCATTTGTCGGTTCGCCAGAACATGGTCATTGCTTCGGCGAAGATTTCCTGTACGAGGGTGTCGATACTGCCCGCGGAGGCGTAATTGCGAACGATCTGGCGCAGTTCTTCGGGTTTGGCCGCCGGGACGCTGAGGTGGCTGGTGGTGTTTGAGGGGTCGCTGACGTAGATGAGACGGCGCGTGCCACGGGGTTGCAAGTGGCCCAGGTGTGGGGATGATGTTTGTAGAGTTGGCATTTGGTCCGTCCTTGTTCGCGTTTATGGGGGGGCTGTGCGCTGCGGTTGTGCGCCATCGGGCAGGGGGGGGACGTCAATGCCTGCCTTTGGCAGGGTGCCGGTCATTTCCTGCTGCGGATGTGCCACAAAACCTGCTGCACAGCAGTAGATCATTTTCAGGGGTACGTCACCCGTGTTGGTGAGTTGATGGTATTCTCCCGGGGGAATGTACACGGCCTGACCGGCTTTCAGGGTTTGTCTTTCGGTTCCAAGACACATTTCGCCTTCGCCTTCGATGACGAAGTAGATTTCTTCCTGTGCCTGATTGTGCCAGGGTACCTGCCCTCCGTTGGGTTCAAAGGTGACGTATCCAATGGAGAATTCCTCTGTGGGGATGGGGGTGCCAGCACCTGCTAATGGCTGTGTTCTTCTGCGTGCGGGAAATTGTCGGCCTTCAATCTCGCGCAGGTCTGAGATGATCATGTTGGGGTCCTTTAATCGGCGGCGACTGTTTCGCGGGTTTTCATTTTTTCGCGCTCTTCGATGAGCAGGTTCATCCAGTGTTTCATGTACTGTCCGTGGTCGTTCCACACGCGACCGCTGACCAAATTGCCATCGATGACGCACGGTTCATCGACGAAGATGCCGCCGCAGACTTCGAGGTCAAATTGGCATTTCCAAACGCAGGCCATGCGTCGCCCTTTGACTACGCCTGCGCGACACGGGATTTCAACGCCGTGACAGACGCTGGCAACGGGTTTGTTGTGTTCAAAGAAATAGCGCGTGATACGAATGAGATCGGGGTCGTCGCGAATGTATTCGGGGGCGCGACCACCAGAGAAGAAGATGCCGACGTATTCGGAGGGGTCAACGTCTCGAAAGGCGATGTCGGCGTTGATCGAATACCCTTTCCATTCTTCGGTGATGTCCCAGCCGGGGGAAATTTCGTGGAGTACCATTTGATAGCGCCGCTTGTCTGGTCCCGCGACAACGGGGGTAAATCCGTCTTCCTGTATTCTGAGAAATGGGTATAGGGTATCGACGGTTTCTGTGGCGTCTCCTACGATGATGAGAACTTTGTCCATGACGGTCTCCTTTGTTATATATCGACGAGGATGGTTTTATGCTCCTGAGCAGATCGCACGATGGCGTCGGCAGTTGCGATTTTTTATTTTTTTTTCGGCAAGTTTATGCCCATGCGTCCACCGTCAACGTGGATGGTTTGGGCTGTGATATAGGAGGCGTCTTCGCTGAGTAGGAAGGCGATGACAGAGGCGACTTCCTCGGGTTGTGCGCGCCGCCCCATGATGCAGGATGAGATCGGTGTTTCTTCCAGTTCTTTTCTGCGCGCCTGCGGATCTGGAGCATTGCCAAAGTGCATTTCTGTGACGATCCAGCCCGGTGCTATGGCATTGACGCGAATGCCGTAGTCAACGAACTCATAGGCCATTGTTTTGGTCATCGAAACCAGGCTTGCTTTGATCGCATCATAGACCAGCAGGTTCTTGCGCCCGAGGAATCCCCCTTCCGAGGAGGTGTTGACGATTGCGCCGCCCTGTTTTTTTAACAGGGGCAAGAGGACTTCGGTTAGCAGCACCCAACCTCTTACAATTCTCGTTTCAGGTTCCCAGTTTTGCCGCCATTCGCCGTCTTCAATATTGCCTTGTCTCAATATGGCGGCGTTGTTCACGAGTATGTGAAGTGTGGAGAATGTTTCCGAGACGATCCGACCCGCTTTTCTGACGGATGTATCGTCTGACAAATCGACTTGTAAAAATGTGGCTTTGCCACCGGCTTCTTTGATCTGAGATACGGCGCGATTGCCCATCTCTGCATTCAGGTCTGCGATGATTGCGTGCGCGCCTTCGTCCGATAGGCGATTTGCCGTTGCCCGACCAATGCCAGAAGCACCGCCTGTGATGAGGGCGATCTTATTTTCAAAACGCCTTATTTGGTGTGGGTTTGCGTACATTATTTTTCTCGTGTTCTGAATGGTTCAGGGGTGATTTCCTCTTGGCCCTCTGAGATTACGGGAAAGGTACCGGGTAAATTAGTCCCTTAGAAATAGAAATCAAACGGTTTTTATTGCAATGTTTTAGAATAAAAAAGCGACCAGGGGCACAAAGCCCAGGGTCGCTTAAATATAAGATAAACGCTGTGTTGGCGTTATTCTTTTAAGCCGTACTGGCGAATAAAGTCACTCGTCATTTCGCGAGCTTGATCGTCGCTAAATTGTTTGGGGGGCGATTTCATGAGGTAAGACGATGGTCCCATCAAGGGACCTTTGAGTCCGTGGTTGAGGGCGAGTTTGCAGAGTCTGACTGCGTCGATGACCACGCCTGCTGAGTTCGGTGAGTCCCAGACTTCGAGTTTGAGTTCCAGGTTGAGTGGCACGCCGCCAAAGGTTTCGCCTTCCATGCGGATATGACACCATTTGCGGTCTTCCAACCAGGGGATGTGATCGCTGGGACCAACGTGGATATTGTCTTCGCCCAGGTCGTAGTCGAGTTGAGAGGTGACGGCCTGTGTTTTGGAGATTTTTTTGGATTCCAGGCGTTCGCGCTCGAGCATGTTGTAAAAGTCGGTGTTGCCGCCAAAATTGAGCTGATACGTTTTGGTGAGTTTGACGCCGCGTTCGCGGAACAGGCGGGTGAGCACGCGGTGGGTGATGGTGGCACCGACCTGTGATTTGATGTCGTCGCCGATGAGGGGCAGGCCGCGTTTTTCAAAGCGCTCGGGCCAGTGTCCGGCACTGGCGATAAAGACGGGCATGCAGTTGACGAAGGCACATCCGGCCTGGAGGACTTGTTCCACATACCACTTGGTGGCCTGTTCGCTGCCCACGGGCAGGTAATTGACGACGACGTCTGTGCGCGTGGCTTTGAGGGTTTCGGCAATGTCAACGGTGTCGCCTTCGGCTTTTGTGATGACTTGATCGAGGTATTTGCCCAGTCCATCGTGGGTCATGCCGCGGTAAACGGGAACGTCGAGGTGGGGGACATCGGCAAATTTTATGGTGTTGTTGGGATGTGCAAAGATGGCTTCGCTCAAGTCTTTGCCCACTTTTTCCGCATTGACGTCAAAGGCTGCGGAAAATTCAATGTCGCGGATGTGATAGCCACCCAGGTTGGGGTGCATCAATCCGGGGATGAAATCATCTTCAGAAGCGTTTTTGTAGTATTCGATGCCCTGTACGAGGGAGGATGCACAGTTGCCTGCACCGATGATGGCGACTCGGACTTTGGAGGACATGAGTCTTCTCCTTGCGTGAAAAGAGTTCATAAAATATTGTCGGACAAATGTCAGTGATTTTTTCTTATTAGACAAATCAATAATTGCTATATTACTTATAGATAAAATCTATAGATTGCATTCTACAATTGGAGCGAGATATGAATCTTTATCATTTGCGTTATTTTTTATCTGTTGCACAGACCGGGAGTTTTAGCCAGGCAGCACGGGAGATGCATGTGACCCAGCCAACGGTGAGCAGTGGTATTGCGGAATTGGAAAAGACAATGGGGGTGAGGCTTTTTAACCGGGGTGGCAAGCGCGTGGCGCTGACAATGGAAGGGCGCACGCTGGTGAATTATGCGATGCAGATTCAGGATCTGGTCGAAGAGGTAGAAGACCACTTGCAGCGGCGCGATGTGTTGCCGGGAGAGGGGTTTCAGTTTGGCGCAATTGATGCGGCTGTGACGTATTTATTGCCGGATATTTTGAAGGATTACAGGCGTGCTTATCCCGATGTTTCTCTGTCTGCACAGGTGGCGCCCTCGCGCTATCTGGTAGATGACCTGCTGATGAATCGCTCTGAGTTTGCGGTTATTTCACTGCCTTATGATCATCCGCGGGTGGAGACGGTGTCGATTTATCGGGATTCTATGCCGCTGGTGGTGGGGGCATCTCATCCTTTTGCTGCACGAAAAAAAGCGACTTTGCAAGAGGTGGTGCAAGAGCCTTTGATCCTGTTTCACACGGATTCCATATCGCGCAAAATTGTGGATGAGCGTTTTGCAGAAGCAGGCGTGTCCCCCGGCGGGGTGATGGAGATGCGAAGTCCGGAGGCGATGCGAAAGCTGGTAGAGGTCGGTGTTGGGATTTCTTTTTTGCCTTTGCTAACTGTGCAGGAGTCCCTGAGTGCCGGGGCGTTAAAGGTGGTGGATGTGGAGGGGGTGGCATTTAGCCGAGAGATCGGCGTGGCGTGGCGGCGAGGACGCTATTTTAGTGCGGCGATTCGGTATTTGATTGAGGCGATTTTTGAAGCGTACCAGGGGCTGGAGGTCTGGCATAAGAAAGTGGGGGTTGTAAAATGAGTATGCTAAAACTTAAACGTTTTGCGTTCGGTTTGTTCAAGGGTTTGTTCGATGAGGGGGGCGAGGTTGAGCGCGGATTCGATTTCGCGGACTTTTTCCAAATTGGCGCGCGTTTCGGGGTGTTTGGGTACAAAGACAGAACAACAATCTTCATAGGGTTCGATGGAGATATGATATGTGCCAATGCGCCGTGCTTCATTGATGATTTCTTCTTTGTTGTCACCGGCTAATGGACGCAAGATGGGTAGCGGGGTCACTTCTTCGATGACGCGCATGTTCGACAGGGTTTGCGAGGCGACCTGCCCGACGTTTTCGCCAGTGACAAGTGCGAGGGCATTGACTTTTTGGGCAACGGCTTCTGCTATGCGCAGCATGGCGCGGCGGTAGAGAATGACGCGATAGCTCGCAGGTGCTCGCATCATGATGTGGCGTTGAATTTCGACAAATGGCACCAGGTACAGGTCCGACACGTATTGATGCCGGGTGAGGAGTCGCACGAGGTCTTCGGTGTTGCGCTGGGAGTTGCGATTGGTATAGGGCTGGCTGTGAAAATGCACATAAGTCAGTTTGACACCGCGTTTCATAATTTTGTAAGAAGCCACGGGTGAGTCAATGCCCGAGGAAATGAGGCTTACAGCGCGTTCATTGGAACCGACGGGCAACCCCCCTGGTGCCGAGATTTTTTCGGCGTAGATGAATATGCGTTGTGGGGCAATTTCAATAAAACAAATGAGGTCTGGATTGTCCATCAGGACGCGGGCACCGGACAGGGTTTGAATATGTTTGCCCACGTCCCGGTTGATTTGGTCCGAATTGAGCGGAAAGGTTTTGTCGCCGCGTCTGGTGACGATTTTGAAGGATTGAAAGTCGGTTTTTTGTGCGAGTGTCCAGGCTGTTTCTCGAATGGCTTCGATATTGCGTTTGGCGATCACAGCTTCGGAAAAGTTGGCGATGCCAAAGACTGTTGCGAGTCGTTCGCGGATGACATCTATCGGCGATTCTGAGGTGAGTGCGAGCATCATGCGACCCGATAGACGCTCGAGCTTTCCACAGGGTACGTCTTTGAGTGCGCGGGTGATGTTGGTCATCAGATGCCGTTCAAATTTGCCCCGATTTTTGCCTTTGAGGCCAATTTCGTGATAGTGTATGAGTATGAAGCGGGCGTTGGTCGTCATGAGATGGGTCAGGAGTTAAGGGATAAATCGCGCTGGAGTATAACGAGGGTTATGTCGTCGGTGCGCCGCGCTTTGCCAATAAAGGATTTGACATTGGCTACGAGGTCGGCAATCAGGTCTGTGGGTGTCTGATCTATGGATGCGCGTTCGAGACAACGTATAAATCGGTCGTCGTCAAAGAAGTTGCGTTTGGCATTTTGGGCTTCGACAACACCATCGGAGTAGAGTACGAGACGATCACCGGGCGCGAGTGTTAAATGCTCAACGCGATATGGCGTTTGGGGGCGTACGAGTGCCGGGATCCCCAGGGGATATCCCGTGATGTCGATAAATTGAGATTGATTGGATAGGTGGATAGGAGGACAGTGTCCTGCGCTTGCAAGCGTGACTTCGCCTGTGGGTACGTCGAGCACAACAATACAACAGGTGATAAATGTCGTGTGTTCAATTTGACCTTCCAGTGAGTCATTAAGACCGTCGAGAATATCAGCTGGCGCAACGCGATTCTGGCATTCATAGCGGAGCATTTCATTGAAACGCACAGCGGTCACGGCTGCTTCCATGGCTTTGCCAGAAACATCGGCAACGACGATGCCGAGTTTTGTTTTGTCTTCATCCAACCAGCGGTACGTATAGTAATCCCCGCCGACGCTGTTGGCGGGAATACAGGTTCCGTCGATTGCAAAACCAGGCAGGTCGGGACTGGATTGCGGCAATAGACCCATTTGCATGTCGTGCGCTGTTTGCAATTCATCGCGCATTTCGGAAAATTGTTGTTTGTAGCTCTCCCACTGTCGCGCTTCTTCGCAAAGGGTCTGGTTGTAAGCCGATGCGAAAATTCCAAGCGCGAGGGGTTGAAAGAGGGCGAAGATACAGAACTGGACGAAGGCATTATCGATGATGTCCCTGGTGAGTGCGATTGAGCCTGCAAGAATTCCGAGCGCGGTGAGTATAAGCGCACAGTGGCGAAAAAAACCGTAGCGTTCAACGGCTTTGCGGCTTTCGACATAGGCTTCATCAATGTGTACTCCCCTGTCTGCTGCCAGAAGATAGATGTAGAAGCATTTGACAACAAAAATGAGGCCGGGTAAAAATAAGAGGCAAGCTGCCGGAATGACGGCATAATAAATAATATTTTTGTCTTCTAAGAATCTTCCAATGTTTTCTGGTGCAGCGGGGATATCCCAGGTCGTTTCCCGGGCGACGACCTGTTTGAATGCATTGAGCAGGAATGCAAAGAAATCACTGTTCACAAAAACCAGCGCTACAATGAGGACGAAGCCGAGAATAAAGAACAGGAAGATAAAAATGTTCATCGAAAAAAAACGGACGAAGCGAATGATTTGCCCAAATAGATCTCGCATACGGGGTTGTTCCCCTTGTTGCGCGCGCAAGATCATGATGGCAAAGCCCGCATATAAGCTGCCCAGGAGCAAAGTGCCCGATATCGCACTCAGGAGTATTGCCAAAAATGAAGCGAGAAACAAAAAGGGCAGGTGACTCGCCCAGGTGGATATGCTGTCGTTGAGACAGCGAAAGTATTGGAGATTTGCCCGAACGGGGATGTCGAGAGCCATAACAATCAGGGTTTTTCTTTGTTGAGTTTGTATTTGCGGTACAGGTGGCGAAATTGGTCGTAGCTGAGTTTGAGTTGTTTGGCGGCTTCGCGCTGGTTCCAGGAGACTTTATCGAGGATGCGCCGCAATAGACTCAGTTCAAAGGATTGCACTTGTGATTCAAAACCGTCGCTCAATTCGGGTGATTGGGGCGCTTGTTGAGAAACTTCGGGGGGCAGATCTCCGGGTTCAATCTCTGTCCCTCGGGCGACACAGGCCGCGCGTTCGGCCGCAAATTTGAGTTCGCGCACATTGCCCGGCCAGCGATATGTCATCAGGCGTTCTATTGCCGCATCGGAAAAATCGCGTTTTTGAAGGCCGGGTACTTCTTCGACAATTTGCGCGACAAAATAATCGGCTAATGCGGGAATGTCTTCTCGGCGTTCGCGCAACGGGGGCATGTGCAAGACTTCAAAGCGCAATCTGTCGTAGAGGTCCTGGCGGAATCGGCCTTCGGCAATTTCCGTTTCGAGATCGGTATTCGTGGCGGCAATAACGCGCACGTCGATAAAGATGGGTGTCGCACTGCCCACGCGCTGGATTTCGCTATATTCAATGGCGCGCAGCACATTTTGCTGAAATTCGGGGGTGGTGTTGCCAATTTCATCGAGGAATAGGGTGCCGCCACTCGCGGCTTCAAATTTGCCTGGACGGGCTTCTGTTGCGCCCGTATAAGCCCCTTTTTCGTGTCCAAAGAGTTCGCTTTCGAGCAATTGGTCGGCAATGGCGGCGCAATTGACTTTGACAAAGGGACGGTCTTTGCGGTCGCTGTTATAGTGGATGGCAGCGGCGACGAGTTCTTTGCCCGTTCCGGGTTCGCCTGTGATGAGCGCGGGCCTGGGGATGGGAGCTACGGTTTGCGCTCGCTGGAGGATTTGCTGGAGTTTGGGGCTGGAGCCGATGATTTGATAGCGTTTGCCAAATTCGTCCCGGTAGAATTGATTTTCGCGCCCCAGGTCCTGAACTTCTGCCCGCAGTTGGGCATTTTCCCTGAGTGCTTGATAAACGCGGTCGAGTTTTTCAAGGCTGAGTTCGATTTTGTCTTCGATATAAAAGTCTTTTTCAATAAAGTCTGTTGCGCCCAGTCGCAATGCAGCCACGGCTGTATCTATTGTGCCCTGTCCGGTGAGCATGATGACGGGCAGGTCGGGAACCGATTTGAGCATTTGTGGTAAAATTTCGAGGCCATCGGGTTCATCGGGCCCGTAATCGAGGTCGAGAATGGCCAGGCCAATCTGATTGGGATGCTGTTGGAGATATGTTAGCGCTTCGCGTCCGGTAGAGAAGGCATGGATCTTGCGCGTGTCTTCCCGCAGGCTTCGAATCAGCATGTCGAGGACTTCTATCTGGTCGTCAGCAACGATAATTTCAGTCATGGGAGAGGGTCTTATTGAATAAATTCTTCAGCTATTGGATCGCGCGAGGTGTCGGGTACGCTGTGTTGCAGGCCAATGCTGTCTTGTTGTGTTGAGACTTCAAAATCGACGGGCAGGTCAATGCGAAAAACCGCGCCTGCACCGGGGCGGCTGATTACGCGCAACGTGCCGCGGTGTGCCGCTGCAATGCGAGAGCATATACTCAGCCCATAGCCATTGCCTCGTTCTCGCGTTGAAAATCCGGGATCAAATATGCGGGTTTGCAAATTTTCCGGAATGCCGGGGCCATTGTCTTCCACTTCAATATAAACCGAACTGCGTTCTGTATCGGCGCCGACCTGTACTCTTACCACGCCATTATCTTCAACGGCTTCGATGGCGTTGAGGGTCAGGTTTGTCACGGCTTCAGATAACATGCCTGCGTCCGCTTTTACCTGGGGCACATGAGGTTCGGCGGCAAAGATGAGTTCTTTGTTCCCCGCTCGTGCAGAGAGTTTGTGGGTCATTTTTTCAATGAGTTGGGACACATCGACCAGCGCGGGGTTCATCGTGTCTTGTTTCATAGACCGCAAGTAGGCGACCCATTGGTTGTAGATGTGTTCTTGTTCGTGTGCGATGTCTTTCAGATCATCCAGGCCATCGGAATGTGGCGGTAAATTGCGTATGGCGCGGCGCATTCGGCTGCCGGAGAGACCCATCAGGTTTTTGATGCGATGGCCGTGCGTGTAGAGGCTTTCATAGACCTGTGCTCGCCCAAGGTCTATGAGTTCGAGAGATAGGCGGGCGAGAATGCTCGTCGATGCCCTGACGCCAAATTCTTCGGTGATGCTTGCGTATTCGCGTTCCATTTGTGCCGGGCTCATGTGTTGAAAGAGCAATCGGGCGAGGTTGCGATAGGGCAGCATGTAATCGGGTTCGAGGTGTATGGCGATTTTAAATTCGCCAAGAGCCGACAGGATTTGCCCATTTTGCATGAGCAAAACGCCCAGGTTGTTATGCCCGGGCGCAAAGAGGGGATCGGCTTCCAAACCCCGGCGGTAAACGGCGATGGCTCGAGATACGTTTTCCGGAAAGTCATCGAGCAGGCTGCCCAACAAAAAACAGACGCGGTCCATTTCTTCGCCCTGGTCATCGACAGACAAAATGTGTTCGAGGTGTTCAACCGCTTTTTTGTAGTCGCCCGAGCCTGGCGCTGCCCCGCGTGCGTGTTGCAGCGCCATTTGGAAACGGGATTCTATGTCGAGGTGTGTGTTCAGGGTGTTGGACATGGCTGTACTTGCGCGTTGTAACCTACGCCTCTGCGTCTTTTGAGGTGTCGGATTTGCCGTTTTCTCCGGGTGTTTGTTCGCCGTTCATTTTGCCCAAAAATTCGGGCAATTCAAGTCCTGCCAGACGCGCCAGATCGTGCATGGGAGGCAGAGCACCCATGAGGCGTTGTCCCAGGTTGGACATGCCACTTTCGCCATTGCCGCTATCCCAGACCATTACTTTGTCAATGGGTAAATTGCTAATGGCTTCTGCCTGGATATTGGCGACTTCGGTGAGGCGTTCGATGATCAGAAAGGCCGCTGCTGCCTGGTCGTTGTCGCCACAGGCTTCAACGAGTTGTCTGTATCCTTCGGCTTTGGCGTTGAGAATGGCCTGAGTTCCCTGGGCTTCAGCCTGTTTTTGTGCGAGAATGGCTGCGGCTTCACCTTCGGCAATAAGTCGTCGCTGTTCTTTTTCGGCTTCTGCCTGAACGACCTGGCGTTGTTTTTCGGCTTCTGCCTGAACGACGATTTCTGCACGCAGGCGCGCTTCTTCGCGCAGTGCTCGGGCTTCTTCGGCTGCTTTTTCCGCGGTTTCCTGGGCAACGCGAATGGCGCCGTCGGCACCTTTGGCCGCTTCTTCTGCTTTTCGGCGCGCTTCTTCTTCTGCAACGCGTTGTTGTGCGCGATAGCCCGCTGTTTTTGCTTCTGCTTCTGTTTCTGACTGTACGGCTTCGGCTTCGAGAGCGGCGACGTTTTGGCGTTTGTCTCGCCCTGCTTCTGCTTCGCCAATTTCGGCTTCGGCTTCGAGAGCGGCGACCTGTCGTCGTCTGTTTCTCGCAGCTTCGGCTTCGCCAACTTCGGCTTCTGATTCGGCTGCGGCGACGTCCCGACGCCGATCGCGTGCGCGTTCGGCCACGCCAACTTGTCCGTGTCGTTCTTGTTCGGCCACGTCGATGGATGCCTGGTTCACGGCTTCGGCTGCTGCTTTTTGACCGATGGCTTTGATGTAGCCGCTTTCGTCGTCGAGGTCTTTGATGTTGACGTTGATAACAGCCAGACCAATTTTTTCCATTTCAGTGGAGACAGCATCATTGACTTTGGTCATGAATGCCTGTCGGTCCTGATTGATTTCTTCAATTTGCATGGTTGCAATGACTGCGCGCATCTGACCGAGGATGATGTCCTGTGCCTGGCTTTGAACTTGTTCACGGGAAAGGCCCAAGAGTCGGATGGCAGCGTTTTGCATGATGCCTGGTTGATTGGAGACCGCTGCTGTGACTGTGGTGGGCACGGATACGCGGATGTTTTCCTGTGATAGCGCGTTGTCCAGGTCAATGGGTACGACAAAGGGTTCGAGGTCGAGGTAGTCGTAGTCCTGCAATAGGGGCAGGACAAAAGCTGCACCACCGTGTACACATTTTGCGGCTGTGCCACCTCCCGTTTTGCCGTAGATGACGAGGATTTTGTTGGATGGACAGCGCTTGTAACGCGAGATGAATGTGAGGAACAGCAATAATACAACAGCTGCCAGGATGACGGTGAGAATGAATTCGTTGGGCATTATACCTCCTTTAAGTTCAGGATTGAATGGGTTCGACTTCAACTGTGGTTATGTCGAGTGTTCGCAGCACGCGCACCGGCGTTTTGTTCTGGATGGGCTGCCCGTCTTTGCTGCGCGCAGAGATGTAGTTGACAGCCCCGCTTTCCATCACGCGGATTTGACCGGCACCATTTTCGGGGATGTCGATATAGACTTCGCCTTCATTGCCGATGCAGGACGATAGGTTTCGGTTATGCGATTCGGAGAGTTGTTGCACTTTGTAGAAGAAATATGCAACCAGGACCATCCCTGCGCCGCCCCATATGAGGCCGCGGAGGACCGAATCTTCGGTTGAATGTCCCGAGTCGAGATAGAGTGCGCCCGCCCAGCCAAAGAGCATGCCAAAGGCTATTATAGAGCGCAGTGAAAGCAGTTGAAAGGTGGCGGTACCGTGATCATAAGGGCTATTATCGACATCTGGCCCCGCATCGTTGGCACTGAAGTCGTCGTGGTCCATGACGTCTGCGGAATCGCCCAGGCCCATGAGTGTCGTAATAAATTGCCAGAGAAACAAAAGGGTGAAGAAGACGGCACAGCCATAGAATGCCTGAGTGAGAGGCGCGAGTTCTGTCCACCATGCCTGCATATTAACCTCCAGAAATCCTGCACGTTCCATTAACTATTTTGAGTATTGTGGTAGGAACTGGTGACGCGTGAACCTGTTGTTCCTAAATTTGTCCATGCAAGGGGCGAAAAGCAAGGGTTATTTCGCATCCGGTCATCCGGGCTGTAAACCGAGTTTGCGAAATTCGCTTTTGAGTTGGCGGCGGGCGCGGCACAGCCAGGTTTTTACGGTTCCAAGCGGAACGCGAAGTGCCTGTGTGATTTCTTCGTAGGACCAGTCCATGACGTAGCGCAGCCACATGGCTTTGCGATAGCGTTCGGGTAAGTTTTGAATGCTTTGGTGAACCAGTTCTATGCGTTCGCGTTTTTCTACAATCTGGTCTGGGAGCGCGCCGGGTATGAGGTCGCGGATGACGTTGTGAACGACTTCGGGGTCTTCGGTTTGATGGATCCAGTTTTTCCGGACTTGCTGCGAGCGCAGGTGCGAGCGATAGACATTGAGGGCAATTTGCGTGAGCCAGGTCGAAAATGCTGCCTGGCCTTTGAATGTGTGGAGCGAGCGATAGGCGCGAAAAAATGTGTCTTGCATCAGGTCGTCAATGGTGTCGCGGTCCGAGATGCGCTGTGCGAGGGTGCCGTAGATCTGACTTTGATATTTGTGGTAGAGCGTTTCAAATGCCCGGCAGTCGCCCGAGAGGGATGCGCGAATCAGAGTTTGATCCTGTGTTTTCACTTTTTTCTCCATTCGTTAAGATAATTCGTTTATTACTATTCTTTTGTTTGTGACAAGACGGATTTTTTCCGTCAGTCTCTTTTGAGCAAGCGATAACCGATCCCAATACATACAACGGCGATGGCGAGTCCGATCAGGTTAAGGATAGACTCCAATAGAGAGCCGATGAGTGGGAAGATAACTGTAAAGGCAATATAGCCGCCAATGACGATGAATACGATGCCGATGAGTTTTGCCAACATGGGATGTCCTTTTTATTTGTGAGGTTGTCCGTCAATCCGAGATGGTCTGCGGAGATGAAGATGACTTGACGGGTGAGCGGCCTTCGAGACGCTCGAGTTTGTCGTCGTTGGTGATGACGATGTCTTGAAGGTCGATGAGGTGTTTTTCGAGTTCTTTCACGCGTTTTGAAAGTTTTTCAGACAGGTTGTTGTTTTTTGTCGATTTGTTTCTTTTTTTGTTTTCTGACTCAAATGCGAATACGAGGGCGACAATGGTAATGATAGCCATGGCGACCCAGGCCGCCGCCAGGATGAGACTACCTCCAAATGTTGGATTTTCGATATAGGCAATTGTACCGCCTGCAAGAATAATCAGACTGATACCAACCGTGAGTGAGAGAAAGATGCGCATGGTGTGCCCTCCCTGTTCGTTTAAGTTAGCGAGAAATGGGCGATCGGTCGAATTTTTCGTCAATGGTGATCATGACGTCTTGAATGTCCGTGAGTCTGCGGTCGAGTTTGTCCATTCGCTCATTCAAGCGTTTTTCCGCATCGCTGGGAATGGAGCTTTTTGTGCGGCGATCGATGAATTTGTGTGCTGCTGATACAATGGCTCCTACAATGATGATCATTGATATGCCAACAAAGAAATCAATCATGGTGCCCTCCCTTATTTTCTGCTGAGTTTTTCGTCAATGGTGATCATGACGTCCTGAATGTCTGTGAGCCTGCGGTCGAGTTCGTCCATTCTGGCGTTGATCCGTTCTTCCGCATCGCTGGGGACGGATCCTTTTGTGCGTTGTTCAACGTATTTGTATGCCGCTGATGCGAGAATGATTATCGCTACCATTATGCCTATTTCAAACATTATTTTGCCCTCCCACACTCATTAGAGTTCATCCACGGGTCTTGCGCGGTATTTTTCATCCCAGCGTTCGATTTCCGGAAAGTGGTAAACGACCAGTCCCGAATCTGAGATTCGCATTTCTACATGACCACTTATGGTTAATTCTCGCAGGATTTCTTCAGTTTTTTCAACTGTTATTCTGGTGTCCATAGCGGCTTCTGTTACGGTGAGGTTGCCCCCTTTTTCCCGGGCGAGACGGAGTATGCGGTGCTGGTTTTTGGCATGTGCTTTTTTGTCTCCCGATCTTTTGACCCGGCGACCTGCCCACCATATAATTTGAGAGAAAACGATTATACAGAGGCCAGCACTGAGTTCTTCGTGCCTGAATGGGTTGGTGCCATCGACCCAGGGGGGATGTTCTACCAGTGTAATGAGTACGAGCAGGAGGCCGCTAAATCCCATGAGTATAGCCATTCCTATTAAACCATAAGCGAAGAGGTAACGCATGGCACAACTCCCATCGGTGGCGAGGTCAGCGAGGCGGTCGGGTACGCGCTTGAATGAATTGGTTGCGGTTTGGAAATCACTGCTCGCGCTGTGAACGCGCGCCTCCCAATTTCCCTTCCATTTCTTTTTTATTTTTCGCTCCGCATCGTTGACCGCGCGGTCAATTTTGCTGGCGATTTCATCGGCGAGTTTTTCCAGGTCACGCATCTTTTTGGCCCATTTTCTTTTTCAGCGCATTGAGTTCGTCTTCTACTGTGCTTTTGCGCTCGAGTTTGGAAAATTCTTCTTCCAGAGAGGGATCGACACTCGCCATCTCTTGATGGGCTTCTGCTTCTGCTTCTTCTGTTTCGATGCGCTGGCGGAATCGCTCAAAGCTCGAAAAAGCGTCTTCTCCCACTCCTGAGAGGCCTCTGGCGATTTGCTTGCGGGCTTCGGCCGCACGACGTCGGGCAATCAGGGTGCCCTGGCGGGTGCGGGCTTCGTCGAGTTTGGCTTTGAGTTGGGTGAGTTGCTGTTTGAGTTGGGATGAGGTTTTACGGCTTTCTTCGAGGGCTACTTCAAGGTCGTGCGTGGCTTCCTGATTTGCAGCTTTGCGCTCGAGGGCGCGGCGAGCAAGGTCGTCTTCGCCAGCCTCAACGGCCATTTCGGCTTTTTTTTGCCATGCTTCGATCTGATCTTGTTTTTCGAGATATTGTCTTTCCAGACGTTTTTCATTGGCTACAGCCGTGCCGACTGAGGCTGTGGCTTTGTTGACGGCTTCTTCCATTTCCAGAATCATCTGGCGGATCATTTTTTCCGGGTCTTCTGCGCGGGTAATCAGGTCGTTGACGTTGGCTTTGACGATGTCGGCCATTCTGTAAAAAATTCCGCGTGCCATGATCTTCTCCTTTCACAAGGTGCTGCATTTATGAGATTCTGATGTTTTTTGTTGTCGCATTCTTTTTATGCAAAGTCTATGCCAGGGGTGTGATACGGTATTAAATGTTGTTTTTTATATACATAGATATTTTTGGGAAATGGGATGGGTCGATAGAGTTGGTAAAAATTACCATGTGTTCTGGCGAAAGAGACCAAATTTACCATTTTTAGAGAGTCATACCTTGTCTTTTTTTTCTAAAAGGTCTATTATCTATCGGTTTTTCGCAAGTCGGTCTCAAATGCCATAACCTTTCACTTTATATACTGAATTTTTTATGCTTCGATATATCCGAGTGTTTTTATTGGCCAGCTTCCTTTTGTCGTGTGCGGCACATGCGCCTGCTTTAACAGAGACTTATGTGGTGCAAAGAGGGGATTCTCTGTGGGAAATTGCCGATCAGTTTTCCATGAGTGTGTCCGAACTCAAGCGGAGCAATGGGTTAAAGTCGCATCACATTTACCCGGGACAAAGACTGCTCATTCGCTCACAAAGGCTTCCCACGCGCTCCTCCAGTGGGGTAGAATACGTGGTGAGGAGGGGAGATTCACTTTCTAAAATCGCCGCGCGGTTTTCTATGAGTGTGTCCGAACTGAAGCGGATCAATGGGTTGAGGTCGAATAATATTTATCCCGGACAAAGGCTTCGCACGCGTTCTTATACTGTTCAATCGTCTCGCTCCCGTCCATCTTCTGGCTACGTAGAAATGGACTATGTGGTGAGGAGGGGGGATACGCTTTCTAAAATTGCCGCACAATATTCCCTGGGTCTGACCGAGCTCAAGCGGAGCAATGGCATCCGGTCGGATCGCATTTATGTGGGCCAGAGGTTAAAGATACGGACTCGGTTAAAAAAGATCACGATGGATAATGGTCCATATTATTTTTCTCGTCCCAAAGCCGCTGTGCAACGCAGTCGGGGATATCGGGAAGTGCCCCCCAAAAAGCCGATTGAAGATTATAGGAGTGCCCGAAATTTGATGGGTGTGTTCAATGCAAATATTAGTTCTGATATGCGTCGAGATAGCAGATCATTAAAAGGCTGGCGCATTGTGCTCGACCCGGGGCACGGTGGACGCGACCCGGGTGCTATTGTTTCCAGTTTAGATGGCAATAATCGTTCGGTTTATGTGGTTGAAGACGAATTTGTTTACGATATCGCGTTGCGTTTGTACCAAAAACTGAGGCTTGCAGGTGCCGAGGTGGAGATGACGGTGATTAGTCCAAATCATCTCATTCGGGAAAATAATCCGCCTGCGAGGACGTTTGTACACGAACAAAACGAAGTCTATAACGACGCAAGTGCCAACAGGAGAAATAGTTTTTCAGTGCGTCCGGGGCTTGACAATATTGTACAAAGAGTAAAAATAGCCAACCGTTTCTTCGCAAGGCGTGGGAAGACTCTGTTTATATCGTTGCATGCGGACAACACGCCCAATCGCCCAAAGGGTCCGCTGGTTATTTATTGGAGCAGGCGCGGAAAGATCGATTCTCGGTCCCGGTCATTTGCGCGGATTATGGAAAGGGCACTCGATCTGCCAGATGTGCCCGCTCAAATTGGGGGGCGCAATCTGGCGGTGTTGCGGGGCAATCTGGCGCAGGCAGAAATTCTGGTGGAAATACGCAATGTACACCATAAAGGCGAAGCCTGGGCGTTGCGGTCTCACAAGATACGCGACTCCGATGCGGATCGCATTTTTCGCGGGATATTAAATTACGCGAAGAGGTATTAGAAGCGGTTACGGGCAAAATCGCTTTAAGCGCAGGGCATTGGTGACAACAGAGACAGAAGAGAGGGCCATAGCAGCCGCGGCGAGCATGGGACCGCCCAGGGGATTGAGCAGACCCAGGGCAGCAACGGGAATGAGCAGGGTGTTGTAGGCAAATGCCCAGAAGAGATTTTGGCGAATGATGCGCATGGTTTGCCGCGATAGCCGGATAGATGTGGCTATGGCCGACAGGTTGCCCGACATGAGGATCATGCCCGCGCTTTCTATGGCAATGTCTGTGCCCGAACTCAGGGCGATGCCGACGTTGGCTTGGGCGAGTGCGGGTGCGTCGTTGATGCCATCGCCAACCATGCCCACGTTTATATTTTTTTTCTGGAGTTGCGCGATTTTGTGAGCTTTGTCCTGGGGCAGCACTTCTGCAAAGACCTGATCGATGTTGAGTTGTTGTCCAATGGCTTTGGCCGTGCGCGCATTGTCACCTGTCACGAGGGAGACTTCAAGGCTCAGGTGCTGGAGGTCTTGAACTGCTTGCGCGGCGTCGGCTTTCAGGTTGTCTGAAATGGCGATGAGGCCCGCGAGTTGATCATTGATGGTGACGAATACGGCGGTTTTGCCCTCGGCTTCGAGTTTTTCGACTGGATATTTTGCGCGGTCAGATATGGCGCGTGGATTGCCGAGCGCGACGCGCTGTCCGTCAATTGTAGCGGTAATGCCAACGCCGGGCATGGCTTCAAAATCTGTGGTTGGATGCAGGGAGAGGTTGGCTTCTTGTGCGGCGCGAACAATGGCTTCTCCGAGGGGGTGTTCCGATCCTTTTTCTGCAGAGGCTGCGAGTTTGAGTATGTGATCGCGGTGGTAATTTTCTGTGGGGATAATATCGGTGACAGTGGGTTTGCCCTCTGTTAGCGTGCCTGTTTTGTCCAGGACAATGGTATTGAGGCGGTGTGCATTTTCGAGCACATCGCCTCCTTTTATGAGGATGCCGAGTTGCGCGCCCCGCCCTGTGCCGACTGCGATGGCAGTGGGGGTGGCCAATCCCATTGCGCAAGGGCAGGCGATGATGAGGACGACCACGGCATTGATGAGGGCGGTTTCGATCCCAGAGCCAGAAATCCACCATAGGGCACAGGTCAGCAGGGCGATGGCGAAGATTATTGGGACAAAGATGCGAGCAACCTGGTCAGCGAGGTTTTGTATGGGTGCTCTGGACCCCTGTGCCTGGCGCACGAGGTCGATGATTTGAGACAAGACTGTATCGGCACCGATTTGTGTTGCCTGGAAGATAAAACTACCGGTTGTGTTACGCGTGCCGCCTGTGACTTTGTCGCCTTGTTGTTTGTCAACGGGTAGGGATTCACCCGTGAGCATGGATTCGTCAATTGTGGATTGTCCATTTTGTATGAGGCCATCGACCGGGATGTTTTCCCCGGGCCGAACGCGAATGTGATCGCCGACCTGGATGTGTTCAACGGGTGTTTCAACATCCCGACCGTTGCGAACGATGTGGGCGGTTTTGGGGCGCAGGTCGAGGAGTTTTCGGATGGCGGACGATGTTTGGCCCCTGGCGCGCGTTTCGAGCAGACGACCGAGCAGGACGAGTGTAATGATCATGGCGGAGGTGTCGAAGTAGGTCTGTATGTTCTGTGTGCCGAGTGGGGCAAAGGTTACCGCGGTGCTGTAAAAATAAGCGGCGAGGGTTCCCGCAGCTATCAGGCTGTTCATGTCGGCTGTGCGATGGCGCAGTGCAGCCCATGCCCCTTTGAGAAAACGCCAGCCACATAAGAATTGGACCGGTGTGGCCAATGCAAAGAGCAATATGTGAATGTGATAGGGGGGGATGTTCGCGCCCCACAGGGTGCGGGTCATGCCGGTTGCCATGATGAGTGCGGAGAGGATTGCGGCGACTGTGAATAGGTAACGCAACTTGCGATATTCGATTGTGCGTTCGATTTGTTCGGCGTCTTCGGAAATATGAAGAGAGGCTTCGTAACCGGCATTGGAGACGGCGTTCAGGAGCACATCTGTCAGGACGGCTTTGTGATGAACCGTGGCCTGATGGGTGGCAAAGTTGACCTGGGCATCTGCGACGTCGGGAATGGTTTGGAGGGCATTTTCAACCCGCGCCACACATGCGGCGCAACTCATGCCTTTGATGGAGAGGGTCAGGGTTTGCATGGGATGTTCGGTTTTTGTCATGGGCAGTTGTGAAAGCTATCTGAGGTTTTCGGGGTTTAGACCTTTGAGGTCCTCTACGACAAAATGCCCGTCTTTGCGAATGCATTCGTCGTCAAAGTAGATTTCTCCACCGCCGTATTCGGGGGTTTGGATGAAGACCATGTCCCAGTGTACGGCAGATCGGTTGCCGTTGTCGGCGTCATCGGGATAGGCATTTCCGGGTGTAAAGTGAAATGATCCCGATATTTTTTCGTCGAAGAGAATATCGAGCATAGGCGATGTGATGTAGGGGTTGAATGCGATGGCAAATTCGCCGATATAACGCGCGCCGTCATCGGTGTTGAGAATATCGTTGAGTTTGGCGGTATTATTCGAGGTCGCGTCGATGATTTTGCCCGCTTGAAAGGTCAATTTGATATCTGAGAATGTCGTCCCGCGATAGATGGTGGGGACGTTGAAATGGATGTGACCGTTTACGGAGTCTTTAACCGGTGCGGTGAAACACTCGCCATCGGGGATGTTGCGAAGTCCCGTACAGGGTCTGACTGGTATGTTTTTGATGCTAAAGGATAGATCGGTATCGACGCCTGTGATGCGCACGCGGTCGGTTTGTTCCATGCGTTTTTTGAGGGGTGCGACCGCTTCGGCCATTTTACCATAGTCGAGCGTGCAGACGTCAAAGTAAAAATCTTCAAAAGCTTCAGTACTTTGTTGCGCCTGTTGCGCCATAGAAGGTGTGGGCCATCGCAAGACTACCCATTTGGTGTGCGGCACGCGGATAGCAAAATGCACGGGTTTGAGCCAGTGTTTTTCGTATATATCCATCGCAGTGCTGGATACGTCTGATAATTCTGAGATGTTGCGGCTGCCGCGCAGACCAATATAGGCCTGTACGCGCTTCATTCGGAAGGCTTCGCAATCGCCTGCTTGTTGCATGGTGGCGACATCTCCTGCATGAATGAGTTCGCGCTGGATGCGGTTATTTTTTATGGATATTAGGGGAATGCCGCCAACTTCGCGCACTTTGCGAATGAGTGCAATGATCATGTCTTCGGGCATGTCATAGCCCTGGATGAGGACGGTTTCACCTGCTTGTAACTTTGTGGAATGGCGAATTAGGACATCGGCGAGTTTTTCAAGGCGGGGGTCTTGCATGAGGTCTCCTCGGGATGATTGCGGTTGCTGTTGATACAAAAATAAAATAATATATGATATGTTAGCAACCCCCATTATTAAAATAAACAGGTAGATCACATGAAATTTAGACCGTGTATCGATTTGAAAGATGGCCGGGTTGTACAAATCGTGGGGGGCACGTTGCGCGATGGGGATGCCCAGCACACGGTGACAAATTTTGAGACCGAACGCTCTCCTGCGGATTATGCACGGCTGTATCGCGAGGATGGATTTTGGGGCGGCCATGTGATTGCGCTTGGCCCGGGCAATGAAGCGGCGGCGTTGGAAGCTCTGGAAGCGTTTCCCGGGGGTCTGCACATGGGCGGGGGTATCACGCCGCACAATGCGGAAAAATTTTTGCGCGCGGGTGCAAGCCATGTGATTGTGACGTCTTATGTTTTTCGCGATGGGCAAATTGATATGAGTCGGTTGGATGAGATGATACGGGCTGTGGGCAGAGAGCGTCTGGTTCTGGATTTGAGTTGTCGAAAGCGCGGTGATGATTATGTTGTTGTAACGGATCGCTGGCAAAGATTTACGGATGTGACTGTCGGCGAGGAGACTTTGATTGCTTTGGCCGGTTATTGTGCTGAGTTTTTGGTGCACGGGGTTGATGTAGAGGGCAAACGCGCAGGTGTAGAAGAACCTCTGGTGGAAATATTGGGCAGATGGTCACCCGTGCCGGTAACTTATGCAGGCGGGGTGCGAGAGCTATCGGATTTGTACCGCGTCAATGCGTTGGGCCAGGGTCGGGTAGATCTGACTATTGGCAGTGCGCTGGATATTTTTGGGGGCGATGTGGCGTATCGCGATGTTGTGGCATGGGCGAGGGAGGAAGTGTGAGATGGACCGTTTTAAGGATATAGGGGAGTTCGGTTTTATTGATCGCATTGCCGCACAAACACAGCGCAATCGGGTTCTGTGTGGGATTGGAGATGATTGCGCGGTTATGGCTGCGGGGCAGGAGCGCGTGCGATTGGTGACGGTTGATGCGATGGTTGAGGGCGTACACTTTGTGCCGCAGGCACCGCCAGAAGGCGTGGGGTACAAATTACTGGCTGCGAGTTTGTCCGATGTGGCTGCTATGGGCGGGAGACCGATGGATGCGGTTGTGGCGGTTAGCGCGTCGGGTGATTGTGATGCGGGTTATGTGGAGCGTATTTACAACGGGCTTTTTGCGTGTGCAGATCGGTTTGATGTGGCTGTTGTAGGGGGTGATACAACGGCCACGTCTGGTGCGCTGGTTTTGAGTTTGACGCTTACGGGTGAGATGGCGCGAGATCAGGTGTGTTATCGGTCTGGCGCACAGGTGGGTGATGCCGTCTATGTATCGGGAACGTTGGGCGATGCTGCGGGTGGTTTAGGGGTGGTATTGGGTGATGTCGATCTGCCGGGCGAGGTGCGAACTGCGTTGTTACAAAGGCATTATCGACCTGAGCCGCGGTTGGATTTGGGGCAGGCGTTGGCGGAGACAGGTGCGGTGACAGCGATGATCGATGTGTCGGATGGATTGGCTTCGGATTTGAGTCATGTTTGCCGGCAAAGTGGCGTGTCGGCTGTGATTCGGGCAGCGGCAATCCCCATGTCGCGGGCGTTTATAAAATTTTGTGAAGTACGTGGTGAAAAAAAATTGGATCTTGCTCTCACTGGAGGGGAAGATTTCGAGTTGCTATTTTCTGTGTCTCACATACAGGTCGATAAGGTCGAAGCACTGTCAGAGCAGTATTCGATTTGTCGCATTGGCGAGGTCGTGGCTGGCGATGGCAGTGTGATGATAGAAGATGAGGATGGCAAGCGCGTGCTATTGGAGCAGTTGGGATATGATCATTTTGGGAGCTAACGGTTGACCACGCGCTGTCGCTGTCGTTTTTTTTCTCCACGCTGTCGTTTTTTTTCGAGGCGGTTTTCGATTGAAGATCGGTTGGGGCGGGTTTTGATGCGCGGTTTGCGCTTTTTGTTGCGTTCGCTCAGGCGGTTTTGCAAACGCTCGAGGGCGAGTTGTTTGTTGCGGTACTGTGAGCGGTGTTCTGTGGCGATGACTGTTATACCCGTGGGTATGTGGATAGCGCGTACGGCGGTTTCAACTTTGTTGCGGTGTTGTCCGCCGGGTCCAGACCCGCGCATGGTTTGAAATCGAACATCCTTCAGGAGCGCGTTGTTGTCGGTGTTTTTAGACATTTTAACATAAAAAAATAAGCGGTCAGTTTTTAACGATCACCCAACGAGACGTGATGGCGCAAAACTGACCGCTGAATTTTAACGGCCTCTCAGGCGAGTCCTGCACGGCGAAGGGCGTCGGCCATGGCATTGTCGCTTTGAGACTCTTGCGTTTGCTTGGATTTGAATGCGGCCATGTCCTCAATTTCAGCCGTTTGCCTATCTCGTTCTTCAACGGCGCGCATTGAGAGTGAAATGCGTTTTTTACCCAAATCGATTTCGCGGATCAAGGTTTTGACTTCTTGACCGACTGAAACGACTTCGCTGGGGTTTGAGATGCGTTTTCCCGAGACGAACTGCGAGATGTGGACCAGCCCCTCAATACCGGGTTCAATTTCGACAAAGGCACCGAAATTTTGGATTGAAACGACTTTGCCGGTAATGATGCTGCCCGATTGGTAGCGCTCTGCTACCGTATCCCAGGGATCTCTTTCCAGTGCTTTGATAGAGAGCGATATGCGCTCATTTTTTTTGCCCAGATTCTTGAGGCCGATTATTTTCACGCGCACTTCTTCGCCTTTTTTTAGGACACTGCGCGGATTTTCTACACGGGTGTGGCTGATTTCCGAGACGTGTACCAGACCTTCAACTCCTCCGAGGTCAACAAAAGAGCCGAAGCGTTCTATGCGTGTAATGGTTCCCGTTCTTTCTTCACCTTCTGAGAGTTTTTGGCGCATCTCGTCGGCTTTTTTGCGATTTTCTTCTTCCAGATAAGCGCGGCGTGAAACGACGACATTGTTGCGGCCTCGCAGTTCAACAATTTTGAAGTTGTGGGTTTGGCCCGCATACGAAGCCGGGTCGTCGCAATATCCCGTGTCGATTTGCGACATGGGGCAGAATGCGCGAAGGCCGCCGATATTCACCACAAGGCCTCCGGTATTGAAGCCGGTGACTTTGCCGGCGATGGGCATGTCGTTTTGATGTGCTTGACGCAGGAGTTGACGACTGGAAACGCGCAACGAAAATGCCAGGCGTATTTCGCCATCGGTGCTGGCGACAAAGGCTTCGATGGTATCGCCAGCCTTGTATTTCAATTCGCCCGATTCGTCGCGCAGTTCTTGAATGTCTATTGATGCTTCACTGCGGCCGCCAAAGTCGATAAAAGCTGTGGAGTCACCGATTTCGCGGATGGTTCCAGTGACTTTATCGCCAGTAGAGACCTCGCGATGACTCTGCTTATCGCTTTCTTCGAGTAATGCGGCAAATTCGGTATCAGGTGTGTCTTCAGCGTATTTTTTGTCGAGTTCTTCGACAGTGGGCGCGTCGTCTGAAGGGGCATTGGCTGGTGTATCGCCAGCCGTTTCGCGTGTTGTTTCGGGGGTGCTCATAGTTTATGACCTGTGGAATCGTTTTTGAGGGACGGGGGTTGTTAGACAGAACAGATAATCTATAAAGGATAAAAAAAATAAGCAACCAAATTTTCCTTCACAGGCGAGCGTTTAAATTCATCTCGATCTTGTGCCTGCCAAAAAAAAGTAACATTTTGGTCTGTGTGATGTGTTAAAAAAATAAAGCGATGGGTTGTTTATGAATGTCGAATTGTTATATCAAAAATACGGTCCTATGGTGTTGCGTCGCTGTCGGCGGTTGTTGCGAGATGAAGATCGCGCCATGGATGCCATGCAAGATGTTTTTGTGCGGGTATTGCAACGCCGGGATCGTCTGAAAGCGACCTATCCGTCGAGTTTGCTATATCGCATTGCGACCAATGTGTGTTTGAATCGCATTCGCGATCAGCGGCTCGATCTGCCGGGTGATGAGAAGTTGATACACATTGCTGGGATTGAAGATCTGGAATCGCGGTTGGATGCTCGGGCGATGCTCGACCGGCTTTTTGCCCGGCACAGAGATTCGACGCGAACAATTGCGGTTTTACATTTTGTGGATGGTTTCACATTGGCGGAAGTCGCTCGGGAGGTTGGGATGTCGGTTTCTGGAGTGCGAAAGCGGTTGCGGGGGTTGCGAGAATCGCTGGAGAAGTTGGAGGATCTATGAGGAGACAACGCGGTGATTGGAAACTGGAGCGTTTTCGGCTGAATGAATTGCCGGAAGAAGAAATGAGAGCTGTTCAAAGGGCGCTGGATGAGGACCCGGATTTGAGAGCGCGCCTGGAGGCATTGGAAGGGTCAGATCGAGAAATTCACGCGTCCTATCCGGCTGAGTGGGTTGCGCGGCAGGTTGCGCGCCGGTCGGAGGGGCAAGGGCCGTCGAGTATATCGCGGTTCGGTCCGCGTTTTGCATTGGCCGCTGTGATTTTGCTCGCCGTTGTTTTTTCGATCTTTTTACCGGGGCCTGAAGTGCCGCCACCCTGGGATCGGAAAGGGATGGATGGCATTCGGTTAAAAGGCGTAAAGCCGGATTTGTTGCTATATCGAAAAAGGGCGTCTGAGATTGAACAATTGTCGGATAGCAGTGTGGCTTATACAGGCGATTTGATTCAGATTTTTTATCGCGCGGCGGGCAAGCCTTTTGGGGTGATTGTGTCTGTGGATGGGCGCGGCACTGTGACGCGGCATTTGCCCTCATCGGGAACAAGTGCCGTGCGCTTGATACAGGGCGATCCGGTGTCTCTGGATTATTCTTACGAACTGGATGATGCTCCAAAGTGGGAACGGTTTTATTTTTTGACAGCAGATATGTCTTTTGACGTGCGCGATGTGGCACAAGCGGCAGAGGGCGGTCCCGATTCATTGAGGGTGGGAAGAGAATTTGAGCAGTTTGCCATTACGCTTTACAAAGGGGGCAGGTGATGTTGCGCCGATGGGCAGTACTGTTGGGGATCGGTCTGCTGTTATGTGCTCAGGGAATTGAGGCAACACAGGTTGTGCGGCGTTTTGTGTTGGCGGCTGGCGCAAATTTTGGTGGGGTGAAACGCACACCACTGCGTTATGCCGTATCGGATGCAAAACATTTTGCTCGTGTTTTAGAGATGATGGGGGGAGTTGAATCTGAGGATCAATTTTTGTTGGCCGAGCCGAGTTTGGAAAATTTTAAACGGGTTTTGATGGATTTGCAATCTCGGGTTATAAAAGCATCCCAATCGTCGAGTCGCATCGAAGTTGTCCTGTATTATTCGGGGCATGCCGATGAAAATGGGTTGCTGTTGGGAGAAGATCGGTTGACCTATCGCGCTTTGCGCGATGCAATGAATAGCGTTCAGGCGGATGTGCATATTACTGTGCTGGATGCGTGTGCTTCGGGCGCTATTACGCGCCTGAAAGGCGGGCAAAGGCAAAAAGCCTTTATGGTCGATACGTCGTCGGATATGCGGGGGTATGCGTTTTTGACTTCGAGTTCCGAAAATGAGGCTGCACAAGAATCGGATCGCATTCGCGGATCGTTTTTCACGCATTATCTGGTGTCTGGCTTGCGGGGTGCAGCAGATGTGACTGGTGATGGTAAGGTGACACTCAGCGAAGCGTATGCGTTTGCATTTCGCAATACGCTGAAGCGAACCGAAAAAACGCAGGGAGGGGCGCAGCATCCGGCTTATGATATTAAAATGACGGGTACAGGCGATGTGGTGATGACCGATGTGCGAGAGACGTCGGCGAGTTTGATTTTGTCGGATGAGTTGAATGGCCGATTTTTTGTGCGCAATTCGCAGGAGCAACTGGTAGCAGAGCTGGACAAGACCGCCGGGCAAACGCTCGAGTTGGGATTGGAACCCGAGGTTTATGACATTCATTTTGAACAGCGAATGCAATTGTTGCATTCAAAGGTCGCGTTAAAAAAGGGTGAGCGGTTTTTGCTTGAGAATCGGCATTTTCGCTCTCAAGTGCGCGAAAAAACCACAAGCCGAGGACCTGCGTTGAGGAAGCCAGCAATCGGGACATCTGCCCGCTATCCACACAGGCTATCCGGCAGATGGCGTCTTGAACGCAGCAGGGGTGCCTGGCAACTGGGGGATGATAGCAAAGCCTGGATTTTTGGATTCTGGCCCACAGAACATGTTTCGATCAATTATTCTCGTTCGGGATTTTCGTTTGCTGACGATGAAAAAAAAGCAGGCGTGTCATCTGAGCTGGTCAGTCTGCGTATTTATATGCCTTTGAATATGTGGCGTTCACCTCTGCGCCCTTATGCCGAAGGAGGCGTTGGTCGGTACACGGGTAAAGTATTGGATGAGAATGTCGATGAAGTGAATGGGTTGTATTGGGGTGGTGGACTGGATGTGCCGTTTATGAAGTTTTTTGTTCTGGGTGGACGCATAGGCTATAATCGGTTTGTCGAGCCTTTTGCTGTGCCGGTGGATGGGCAAACGGATTATAGTGGGATGGAGTACAGCGTGGGGTTGGGTTTGTTGTTATTCTGATCGGAGGAGAATATGTGCCGAATGATTTTGTGCGCGAGTGTCATTTGTTTTTTGATTTTTGGAATCGCGAATGCACAACAAGATATTTCCAGTCATTTGGGTTATGTGGAGGTTAAATCACTGGATGTATTTGAGTCCAAAGATGTCACTGCGGATGTGTCTATTGGACAATTGATGTTGAAGCAGGTCGCTGAAAGGGTCAAAAGTAAAAATAAAAAAATTGGTGAAGCCCTATCAGATCTGAAGCTGGTGCGCGTACATGTTCTGTCGATTGATGAGATTGCAATGCGTATGGATAAAATTGCGCGATATTTAGATGCGATGGGTTGGGAGATAACCGTTCAGTCATGGAAGAAACGCGAGCGCGTATTGGTGTATTTGCAGAAGGAAGCAGATGCTGTTATTGGTCTGTTTGCAATGGTCCATGATCGCAAGGCTGCCACTTTAACGCTGGTCAATGTGGTTGGCGTTGTTCAAATTGATAAAATGGGAACTGTTGGTCGGGAATTAGAGGTGGAGGCGTTTGGTCGCGTTGCTCGTTTATTGCCTGGATATAAACCGCCTGTCTCCCTCATAGCACACCACCGCCTGAGGACCTGGAAGGCGCGTATTGCTCCATTTTCGAATATTTGGCGCGTTGATCACGAAGATTTTTTGGTGCGTTACAATCGCGTGGATGGCGTTTTTATTGGCTGGCGCTTGCCATTGAAATATCGCACTTCGCGCGGGGTGGCGCACTATGGCGAAGTGGGTTATGGATTTGGAAGTAATCGATGGGATTATCAGGCTGGTGCTGAGTTTTTTACTTTTTCTGGTGCGTCAAAGGACAACATAGTTGCGCTGGGTTTTGAATTGCACGGGTTGACAAATACGCAAGATAATTGGCGTATTGATGAAATAGAAAATTCGATTTTTGCCTTTTTGTTGCGGCGCGATTTTAGAGACTATTATCGTCGGGAGGGGGCCAGTACTTATATTTTTCGGGATTTTGACCGCATGGTAGAGGTTCGAGGACAGGTGGGTGTAGATGTTTTCGAGTCGATGCCCAATAGCGTTTCCTGGAATCTATTCGGCGATCGATGGGGTAGCCGAATGAATTTTCGCCCCAATCCCAAGATTGAGTCCGGGCAAATGCGCAGTGTAATGGGGACACTACAGTTAGATAGTCGTGCGAGCCGACGGTCTCGACAGGGGTGGCGTTTAATGGCACAGGCAGAGAAAGCAGGTGGTATTTTGGGAGGCGATTTTGATTTTGAACGCTATATCCTGGATGTGCGCCGCTATCAGTATGCGGGGCGTGGGACCCAATTGAATTTGCGCGTTCGCGCGGGTACTGGACGAGGACATGTGCCCGTGCAATTTCTCTATCGTCTCGGGGGTCCTTCTTCGCTTAGAGGTTATGGATTGAATGCTTATGAGGGAGATCGCATGGTGTTGTTTAATGCGATTTATTGGGTTGATGGCGAAGCTCATTTTCGAGATGACTGGCCCCTGGATGATGTTGGCATCGGTGTATTTTTTGATGCGGGTAAGGCGTGGTTTCCAGATGAGGAGCCTGTTGGAACACGGGTTGTAACGAGCGCGGGTTTTGGATTAAAGACCGATAATTTGCGCGTGTTTTTTGCCCGTCCGCTGGACGCGAATGATCCGGTTGATTGGCGGGTTTGGGTGCGGTTTCGTCGGGCATTTTAGATTATAGCACGGATGAGGAGAGAGGTCCAAAGGAGGAATTAACTCCCTCTGAAACTTTTCTTCATTCTCGTTGCATCCGCAGTTAAATGTTATTAAAATTTGTTGAATTTTCAGATCGTCAAAATATTTTGCTGCACCGCGACAAGAGAGGAAGGAAAACATGTCACAAAATAATTCTGCTATTGCACCAGAACTCGTCAACCAATTTGTCCAAGATGCGCACGGCGACTTCGACAGTGTAAAAAAGCTGCTTGAGAAAGAACCGGCACTCGTCAATTCTTCCTGGGATTGGGGAGGCGGCGACTGGGAAACAGGACTGGGCGCGGCAGCACACATGGGTCGCAAGGACATTGCCGAGTTTTTGCTGAACAAGGGCGCGCGTATCGATTTGTTTGCGGCGGCCATGCTGGGCAAGCTCGAAATCGTACAGGCGGTGGTGAACGACAATCCAGCGGTTGTAAATGAAAAGGGGCCACACGGGATTGCGCTGATGATCCATGCCAAAAAGGGAGGCAAGGAAGCCGCAGAAGTTGTGAAGTTTCTGCAGTCTGTTGGCAATTCGGTCAAGAAGATGGATCGTTAATCAGACGGCGGACGACTTCTGCGGGGTCGCCAGTGAGGGCAAGGAGGTCCATTTGCCGTTGCGCCCAGGTGGGTTGGTGAGCCATGTCGAGGACGTGTTTGAGATAGGGTACGCAATTGAGTTGTTCGGCCATGGGGAGCAGTTTTTCGACGAGTTCTTCGGTTATTTGGGGGACGGATTTGAGGTTGTGAGAGGTGGAATCGACCAGTTGTGCTTCGATGCCGTATCGCGAGGCGTGCCATTTGTTTTGGCGGATGAGCATGGGGTGGCTGTCGTGTTGATAGATTCCCCGGTCGATTTCGTCGGACAGGTTGCAAATTAAACACTGTACGAGTGCGACCAATCCCAATGTGTCTTCGAGAGTGCCGGGAATGTCGCAAATGCGGACTTCAACGGTGCCAAATGCGTGGTGGGGACGCACGTCCCACCAGATTTCGCGGATGGATTCGATATAGCCGGTGTCGATGAGGTGGTTGATCAGCCAGACGTATTCACTCCAGTTGCGCATTAAGGGGGGCAGCCCAGCAGTGGGGAGGCCCTCCATTACTTTTGATCGCCACGAGTGCAAGCCCGTGACCCGACCCTCCCAGAATGGGCTGTTGCAAGAAAGCGCCAGCAAGACGGGCAAATAGCGCAGTATTCGGTCGCAGATCATTATGGCTTTGTCGCCGCTGTTGACGCCCACGTGTACGTGGAGGCCAAATGTGACCAGTTGTCGGGCGGTGTCCTGGAGAAGGTTGACGAGGCCCCTGTATCGGTCATTGGGTGTGATTTTTTGTTCGCGCCAGGTGGAAAATGGGTGTGTGCCCGACCAGTAGAGCTGGACTTTCTCGGCGGCTGCTACGCTGGATAGCGTCTGGAGTTTTGGCTTGAGATCGGCTTCTACATGGCTGACACTTTCACATATATCGGTGTTGATTTCAACATAGCACTGCATCAATTCGGGCTTGATTTTGTCGGCATATTCGCCGGGAATGCGATTGAGGATCGCGGCATTTTTGCTGCACAAAGCCATGGTATTGGCATCGACCAGAGCCAGTTCTATTTCCACGCCGAGGGTGGGTTGCGTACTGGGATTAAATTCAAGTCGGGTCATGGCAATCTCCATTCTTTTTTCGCGACGGATCGAAATAGTTGACGACGCTGCGTGCGAGTATTTTGGCGCCTATGATCAGGGCGCGTTCATCAATGTCGAAGTCGGGTGCATGCAAGGGCGGAGCACTGCCCCGGGCGGGCATGCACCCCAGTCGAAACAGGCTGCCGGGCACATGGTCGAGATAATTGGCAAAGTCTTCGCCCCCCATGCTCGGTTTGGCAATGGTCTGAACACGTGTTTGGCCCAATAAATTGACGGCATTTTGGCGGATCAGTTCGGTGAGTATGGGGTCGTTATTGACCGATGAGGGACCGGTGAGAAAGCGAACATCGATTTCCGTATCGGTGAGATTGGCTATGCCATTGGCAATTTTGAGGATGTGATCCATAGCATGGGCTTGAGATCTGTCACTGAGGGTGCGAAGGGTGCCGCGAAGCAGAGCCTGGCCGGGTATGACGTTGGGATTTTCGCCCGCAGAGATATGCCCAATTGATATGACAATCGGGTCGTGGGCATCTACATTGCGAGGCAATGATTGATAGAGTGCAGTGATGACCTGGGCGGCAGCGACGATGGGGTCTCGCGTTTCCCGGGGGCGTGCGGCATGTCCGCCCCGGCCCTGGATGCAAATTTCTATTTCGGCACAATTGGCTGTGAGTACGCCCTTGCGCGTGCCCACTGTGCCTGCTGGACGCGAGGGGTCGAGGTGAAGACTGAGCAGGCCACAGACGTTTTTGAGGGCACCAAAGGCAATCATGTCTTTGGCACCCCGGTTGGTTTCTTCAGCAGGTTGAAAGATGGCGCGCCAGTGTACAGGCCACGGCAATATCCGGTCGCATTCCAGAAGGCCCAGAACAGCACCGAGCACGGTGGCTGTATGACCATCGTGTCCGCAGGCGTGCATCACGCCTGGTACGCGGCTGCGGTAGGGCACGTTTTTGGTATCTTGTATGCGAAGTGCGTCGATATCGGCTCGCATGCCTATACGCGTTTTTTCCAATGTATTGTCGGCTATAACGCCACAACCTCTGGGACCTGTCTGTACATGGCATCCGGTCTGTTGTAATAATTTGACGAGATAGCGCGTGGTTTCCACTTCGCGACCGCTGGGTTCGGGATACATGTGCAGATCGCGGCGGATGCGTACAATTTTTTTGCGTTGAGCGTCAATGGCACGGTCGAGTTTTTGCATCCATTTGTTGGGCATGTTCCTTAAAATAGGGATAATTTTTTTTTGCGCTATAAATTGTTTCGGTCGGTTCGCCTGCTCCTGAATGCCTATTTCCGCTTGACTTCGCGTCGTGTATGGTTGAAATTAGACGGGCATTTTAAATTTGTAGGTTAAATAATCGGGAGATATTTCCAAGGAGTGTGTTATGTGGCGACGACAAGAAGTGCATCGCGAATTTTTCTGGGTAGGACTCGTTGTAGGCCTTGCTCTTGGTGGCCTTGCTATTCTGGGATTGTTTTTGGGAACGGAAGCGGGGCGAAATACGCGCTCGCGCCTGGGAGAGGCCGTTCAACGGGTGCGCACCCGCTTTAATGGTTCCGCAAAATCTCAGGAATCACCTGCTGAAGCGGGATATATAGATTAGAAGAATTTCAGGATGGGTGAGTTTCTGGATTGAACTACCCGAGTAATTGACCGATAAAAGGTGAGACGCGAGAAGTAAGACGCGAGAGCGTTTTTACTTCTTGCGTTTTTGTATCTGATGAATTTGCTTTCCAAACCCGATGGATATCCCATATATGCGGTTGTGGAAAATGTTCGTTCACTGTTTAATGTGGGCGCGATTTTTCGCTCGGCAGATGGGGTCAATGCATCGGGGGTTTATTTGACGGGGTTTACGGGGTGTCCTCCGCGCAAAGAGATCAGTCGCGTGGCGTTGGGCGCAGAAGAGACCGTGCCCTGGCATTATGAACGGGATACGGAAGAGGTAATTGGCGATTTGCGCTCACAAGGTGTGCAGGTGGTTGCATTAGAGCAGACGCCAGATAGTGTCGATTTTCGAAATTTTTGTTATCGCTGGCCGGTGGCTGTGATTTTGGGCCATGAGGTGACGGGCGTGCGTCCCGAGACACTGCGTTTGTGCGACGGCGTTGTGCATATTCCAATGTTGGGAACAAAAGTGTCTCTAAATGTGTCTGTAGCTGCAGGGGTTATGCTTTATGAATTGTTGTCCGTTTTTGAGGGACAACGAGATAGGGAGTGATAAATTACTCACACAAAGACACTAAGCCACAAAGGGGACAGGAGGCTGGTTGGGTTGAGTGGTTGGGACTGACCGCTTGTTTTGCTACCGACAATTGAGAAAGGACGTATCCCGATGAATTTACGCTTTTGCGCTGTGCTTTGTATGCTTATGGCCCTGAACGGGGGAGACCTGCGGGCTGAGACGAAGGTGTTTTGGGTGGCTAACGGTCCTATGGCATCGGATTTTGATGGCGATGGCGAGGTGACGTTTACTGATTTTTTGTACTTTGTCAATAGTTTTAATGCGGATACTGAAGGTGAGATCTATGATCCTCGCACGGATTTAAATGAGGACGGGGTCACGAATTTTAACGATTTTTTGGCATTTAGTTCTTCTTATGGTCAAGCGCAGACGCCCGCTGAACCGAGCGGAGAGCGATATATCATTTATGTGGCGGATATAGATGATAGTTCGGTTATAGCACTGGATTCCGATTCACATCTGATACTCGATTATATGCCCTATCGCGGTCCGGGTGGGGTTATAGTGTCTGCGGATCAGCAGTCGATTTATGTGGCGGAGGTGTTTGGTTTTTTCAAGTTGGACACGCGCCATCAGGTGGAGTTTAGCGTGCCCGTTGAATCGCGGGGCAAAGCAGTGTTGAGTCCCGATCAGACGCGGGCTTATGTGGCCGATCAAATACAGGACCTGGTTCGCGTGGTGGATGTGGTGAATGGCGTTACTGTGGATTCTATCCTGGTGGGCGACCGACCAATTGACGTCGCGCTCTCGCCCGATGGCACAAAGTTGTATGTGGCAAATCAAACCGATCGAAATGTGGAGGTCGTTGATTTGGCAACGATGACGGTTACGGCGAGGATAATTATCGGTGATATTCCGTTAGAGATCTCAATTACGCAGGATGGCACGCGCGCTTATGTGACAAATTGGAGTCGCGGTGTGATTTCTGTTTTAGATCTCAATACCAATCAGGTGGTGGGTGCGCTTCAGATTGATCAGGAGGGTTCGTTTGGCGCAGAGTTTTCGCCCGATAAAAAGTTATTATACGTGAGCGCAGTGGGCGTGTTATTGGAAATTGATGTGGAGCACAATTTGATTGTTCGCACATTGCGATTGGGGAATGATTCGACGATACTCGGGGTTTCGCCCGATGGCTCTCGGGCTTATGTTGCAACGCTTGTGCGACAGGCTGGGGGACCGGGACTTACAGTGGTGGATTTGAATGAGTGGCGGATTCTCGGACGGATACGGGGATTCTTTTACCCGAGGGAGATCGCGTTTCGGACTGTGTCGAGGATGACGGGATCTCAGTGAGGTAAACCTGCAATTTGATCTATGGAGAAAGCGGCCTTAAGGGTCGCTTTTTTATTTTTTGATATTTCCCGCAAACAGATCGAGACATTCCGCCATGAGGATGTTGATACGTTCAAATTCGCGTTGATCTGTCAGTATTTCGCAGGCGGGCTGAATATAGGGCGCTTCGACGATTTCGTGCCCACAGTTATCGACCAATGCCCGGGCTGCGCTGCGCGTTGTTTCCAGGTGAAATTGCAGTGCGAGTATCTGATCGCCTACAGAGAATGCCTGATTCTTACAGGCACGGCTTTTGGCGAGATGAGTCGCGTCAGTGGGGAGGTCATAAGTATCGCCATGCCAGTGAAAGACTTTGCCAGCCTGTGCGAGTAACAGCCCGATTTTTTCATGCGTTTGCACGCCTTCAATGGGAAACCAGCCGATTTCTTTGTGGTCGTTGGGATAGACTTTGGCTCCGAGTACGTCGGCTATGAGTTGGGCACCCAGGCAGACGCCCAGTATCCGTGTATTTGAATCCATCGCCTGTTTCAAAAATTCCTTCTCTCGTATGAGCCAGGGATAGTCGCGTTCGTCATAGACGCCCATGGGTCCTCCCATGACGACTAACAGATCAATTTCATCGGCTGATGGCAATGCCTCGCCAGCAAAGAGACGCGTGCGCGAAATTTGAGCGCGACGCGCTTTTGCCCAGGATGCAATGCTGCCCAGTCCTTCAAAAGGTACATGCTGGAGATAGTGCAGTTTCATGATTTCAGGAAATGTCAACGGGTTGTTGCGTTTTTATGGACTCGTAGATGGCGTCCATGGTTTTCATATTGCCAATGCTGTTTTCGGGTGGGATGCGGTGTGGCTGCCCGGTGTCAAGGCAATCGCACAGGTGATGGAGCTGGTTCAGGAATTGAAAGACGGGTTCAAATTCATGGGTTTCAATGCCATCGCGGGTGCGGACCTCAAGGGTCGTGGGCCGGTTTTCGTTGTTCCATGCGAGTTCTGTTCGCAACATGCCATCGATGCCTGAGATTTCAAAATATTGTGAGGAGGCCATTTTGAAGCTAAATGTGAGTTGGGCGGTGACGTGATTGGGAAATTCGTAGATGGCGATAATTGTTTCATCCACTTCTCGACCAAATTCTCCCGTGGCATAGACGCGGATGGGGTCGGCGTTGGCTATGAAGCGGGCGTGATGGGTGTTGTAACAACCCAGGTCATAGACTGCGCCTCCGCCTTTTTCTTTGTTGAAACGCCAGTTGAGTTCGGGTTTTCGGCGGTCGTCTGAAACGCCCGTGCAAAAGGTGCTGCGAATGTTGCTCAGAGGTCCGATTTTTCCACTGTCGAGAATTTCTTTGGCTTTGAGATGTAAGGGGTGATGTCGGAATTTGAAGGCTTCGGCGAGGAGGATATTGTTGGCTTTGGCGCAGGCGACCATTTCTCGGCATTCTGCAGCGGTTTGTGTGATGGGTTTTTCACAGAGGATGGCGCGAACTTTTTGCGATTTTGCAATTTGATTGCTCAGGCTGGCGTGATAGCGGCCCCAGGTGCAGATGATGGCGATGTCGAGATTTTCATTGTCGAGCATCAGGTCGAGATCTGTATAACCTTTTCGGACGTCAAATTCGCCGCGGTATCTCTCAACTGCTTCGGGCAAGACATCGCAGACTGCGACGATTTCTGCGCGGTCAGATTGTGCAGCCGCCCGACCATGAGCACGCGAGATACCGCCAGCACCGACAATTCCAATGCGATAAGACATGTAAAACTCCTGAAAAAAATTCTCAGTCCAATATATCCGAGATATGTTGCACAACAGATTTAGCCAGTACAGCAGAGCCTTCTTTTGAAAAATGCACGTTGGCGGGGAGTTGTATATCGTCAAGGCGTTCCATAGCATAAGTATAGAGGTCATGTGTGGGAATGCCGTGTGCATCCATGACTTTTTGTGCGATGGCATTGTATTCAATTTCGTCGCCGGGTTTGCGGATGGATGCGCCTTCTGGAACCGGTGTGGTGGCGCACCAGATTAGTTTGGCACCGGTTTGTTTGAGGCGTTTGACCAGGGTGTCGAGGTTTTGTTCGTAGTGGTTGGCACGCACCTGGTGTTGGCCCTGCGGTGGATCGACGCGTTCACCCTGTTCTGTCATATAGACGATGTCGTGTAATCCCCAGTTGAAGTGGATGACATCCCAGGAACCGTCACCGAGCCAGTTTTCGATTTCTTCTACGCCGCGCTTTGTCGGTCCGCAGTTGGTGAGCGGGCGGTAGAGGTTGGCTTTGCCTTTGAGCAGTTCGCGCACGGGCACGGTATAGCCAATGGAGATGGAGTCCCCAATGATCAGTACGCGAGGAAGGCCGGGTTCGTCTTCAATGGGTTCGAATGCTGGGTTATTCACGTGGTTCTCCTTTGAGTGACGTCGAATAGTGATCGAGGATCATATCAAGGGCGAGCAGGTGTACTTTAGCTCGCCTATCCATAGGCCAATTGGATGATGTTTCAGTGATCAGGACATGGTCGGCATGATGGATATAGACATAAGAGGTAAAACCGCTTTCACCCCAGGCGGGATCGACTTGCAAGACGCCCTCTGCGAGTGGGATATCGGTTTCACCGGTATCCGCATCCAGGGGACCGATTTTTTTTGTCCGGTGCGCGATGGCTGGCGCCAACCACGCGCTATCGCGTTTGCCTTCGTAAAAATAAGTACCTGTTGCGTCGTAATCTTCGTGCATGTCGAGAAAGACGTCAAAACGATATCCCGCAAGCTGCTGTTTGACAAGGGTGGATTCGGGAACTTCGTTTTTGAAAGCGCGATTAATGTCTTCACCCTGAATGTTTTCTCGCTGGTTGTTGACGTATCCAGAAGGGTTGACACAGGGTAAAACGACGATGTGAAAGCGATGGATTATATCTTTGAGATCGCGTTCGAGAAATTGAAGGATGGCTTCGACGCCTGCGGGTTCATCGCCGTGTACACCTGCCGAGAGGAGAATATTCGGTTTTGATGGCGCGGGTTTGCCAATTGTGAGGCAATGAAAAGCATAACCGTGAACATGGCCAATGATGCGATGGGCAATGTCGGGGTGCGCGATATTTTTTAAGCGGTTTTCAAAAGTGGCGTAGTCTGGCATGGGATTAATCGGATTATCTAATATGAATGAATTTTGTCAGTGCTTATGCGTTGTGCCATGCGTCTTCCCAGGGTGTGCCTTCAAGCGATTCTGCGGCGATATCCCGAGGGCTGCGTTTGAGTACTTGTTCTTTATATTTTCCGATGCTCAATTTGTCGGGCGATAAGGTGGTTTCTTTGCTGATGGCGCGGGTAAATGCTTCGGCAAAGGTTTCGATGCTGTCTTTTTCATCGTCGGGCAAGCGCTTGGGCCAGGGGCCGTCGTTGAGGATGACCGTGCGGCATTCTTTTTCTGTGGGTATGCGGGCCGGACCGGAATACAAGCGCAGTCTATCGCCGTCAAGCGAATTACTCAGGCCATATTGTCGTTCCCAGGCGATGATTTGATCGCGAAATTTTGACACCAATGCGGGGTTTTGGGCGATGAGGTTGTGCTGTTCGTGTGGATCGTTTTCAAGGTGGTAGAGTTCTTCGATTCCGCCGTGGGCAAAAAAGGCGTATTTGTGTTTCTGGTTGCGCGCTGAAATCCAGCGTCCTTTGCCCTTGCCGTAGTCTATAATCGCGGATTCTCGAGGCTCTGCCAGGCCCCCACCTGTTGTGCCGAGGAGATTCGCTCCTGGTAACGGGCCATGTTCTTCTGGATACTGGAGGTCGAGTTCTTCTATGAGGGTGGGAAAGAAGTCGAGCAGGCTGACGAGGTCATCGCGTTGTTGCCCTGCTCGCGTTTTGCCGGGCCAGCGGAGGAGATATGGAATGCGGACGGAGGATTCATAAGGACAGTTTTTTTGCGAAAGGCCGTGTTCGCCCATCATTTCACCGTGGTCTGAGACAAAGAGGACGACGGTGTTATCGGATAGACCGAGGGTTTCGAGTTCATTCAAAATGCGACCGATGCCGTCGTCAACATGGGAGATGAGGCCATAGTAAAGGGCGCGCAGACGGCGCAGACGGTCGGGGTCGCGGTGAGCTCCATCCAGACGTCCGCGGCTGCCGTAAAAATTGGGGGGCAGGGTTTCGATAGGGCGCTCGGCAAATGGCGGGAGTGCCATGTCGGCGGGGTTGTACATGTCGTCGTACGGTTCACAGGGCGCAAAGGGCGGATGCGGTGATATCCAGGAACTCCACAGGAAAAAGGGTTGATTGGCGCGATAGCGCGTGTGTTCGCGGAGAAAGTCAATGGACTGGTCGGCGACCCAGGTATTTTTGTGGTGTTCAACGGGTATGCCACAGGTTTGGGGCTGGAAGAAGAGCAGATCGCGGATGCCTTTGGGAAAACGGGTGCGAACACCGTTTTCTCGCAGATAGCGGAGGTAGTCGTCATCGACCCGGTGATCGATGCATTCTTCCATTGTGAGGAGATTTCGGAAGCCGTAGTGCCGACCGCGAAAGTGCATTTTCCCAATGCCCTGCGTCCAGTACCCGGCGCGGAGAAGAAGCGTCATGATGGTGGGAAGCTCGGGTAAGGGCCCAGGTAGCGCACTGTTGTCTGTCCAGTGGTGCCGGGACATTCTGTGACCGGTGATAAAACTCATGCGCGCGGCAACGCAGACGGGGGTGGGCGTGACGGCCTGTGTAAAGCGTACACCCGAATTGGCGAGTCCGTCGAGGTTGGGCGTGCGGATTGTTGTATTTCCAGCGCAACCCAGGGCATCGGCTCGCTGCTGATCGGTCATGAGGACGAGAATGTTGGGACGGTCTGGCATGGGGTTTGGTATTAATATGTCGAGTCGAGCCGATAGTTGGGCGCTTCTTTGGTAATGGCGATGTCGTGAACATGGCTTTCTCGAATGCCGGCAGAGGTGATGCGCACAAAACGCCCATTGTTGCGCAATTCGTCGAGGGTGCGCGTGCCACAATAGCCCATACCCGCGCGAAGACCACCTATGAGTTGATAGATAAAACCCGAAAGAGACCCTTTGTAAGGCACCTGTCCTTCAATGCCTTCGGGTACGAGTTTGTTGGTCGCTTCAACTTCGCCCTGGAAATAGCGGTCTTTGCTACCGCGCTGCATTGCACCCAATGATCCCATGCCCCGATAGACTTTAAATGTGCGGCCCTGATAGATAACGGTTTCGCCAGGGCTTTCGTCCGTGCCTACAAATAGGAAACCTATCATGACCGAATGGGCGCCTGCGGCAATGGCTTTGGTGATGTCGCCAGATTGTGTGATGCCCCCATCGGCGATCAGGGGAACACCGGTTTTGGCGGCGATTTCGGCACAGTCCATAATGGCTGTGATTTGAGGTACGCCAATGCCGGCGATCACGCGCGTGGTACAGATTGTTGCGGGTCCCATACCTACTTTGATGGCGTCGGCACCTGCCGCGGTCAAATCGGCTGCAGCTTCTCTTGTGGCGATATTGCCTGCGATGAGGTCGGTTTTGGGATATTTGCTTTTGAAGCGCTCTACGGCTTCGAGCACGCCGCGTGAATGTCCGTGCGCCGTGTCGATTACGATGACATCTACTCCCTGTTCAATCAGCGCGGCAGTGCGTTCTTCTGCATCCTCACCAACGCCGACTGCCGCACCAACGCGCAAACGCCCGAGGTCATCTTTGCAGGCGTTGGGGTATTGGATTTTCTTTTCGATGTCTTTGACTGTTATCAGGCCCTTTAAGACGCCCGCATTATCGATAACCGGCAGCTTTTCTATGCGGTGTTGTTGCAGTATTTCCTGCGCGTCTTCAAGTGAAATGCCCAGTTTGGCGGTTATCAGCCCTTTGGATGTCATGACATCTTTGACTCGACGATTGAGATTTTTTTCAAAGCGCAGATCCCGGTTGGTCAAAATGCCGACGAGGCGGTTGCCCTGGGCGACGATTGGGACACCCGAGATGCGGTACTTTTGCATGAGTTCCAGAGCTTCTGATATGTAGTGATCGGGCGATAGGGTCACGGGATCGACAATCATACCGCTTTCTGATCGTTTGACTTTTTCGACCTCCTGGGATTGTTCTTTAACGGAGAGATTTTTATGGATGATTCCAATGCCGCCTTCTTGCGCCATCGCAATGGCGAGACGCGCTTCTGTTACGGTGTCCATAGCGGCGCTCACCAGAGGGATATTGAGTTTTATGTTGCGCGTGAGTCGCGTGCCGAGGTCGGTGTCTTTGGGCAAAATTTCCGATTTGCAGGGCACGAGCAAAACATCGTTAAAGGTGAGACCTTGTTTGACTATTTTATCTGTTGATTTATCCATCACATGTCCTTTCTATAGTGAAGTCGAGAAAGTTGATGAGGATTATTTCTCTCTTTTTTGAGTCGAATACAAAAATCCCCTTGACGCAGACACATCAAGGGGTTTCAGGAGGCAGGCACAGTTACACACCCCGCTCTGAGGCCTGGCGGAGGTGTAATCCGCCGTTTTTTCCGACAACAATAAGTGTAAAACCTCTGGTGCATGATGGTTCTCCAAATCGCGACTATATTTGCCAAATATACCGCTTCTCTTTTGTTCTGTCAATGCGTGAAATAGAATTTTGTTTACAGTGTCTCTGGAAAAGGAGTTGACACTGGTCTTTGCTGCTTTTATTTTTTAGTTTTTATCAACTCAAACTTCTAATACCGTCATTAACTGATTAGCCATCTTGAATTTTTAAGGCTGGGATAATTAACACTTCTCATAAAACATTGTTGCAGTGTTGGATATACCGGGAACTCTATTGATTTGTATTTCGTTTAATTTGAAGCAGATTTAGGCTTGACAGGTTTTTTTTCATTCATTAGATTCTTCTGCCCCGATACTTGTGTGCATTATTTTTTGCTGTGGGTTGTATATTTTTCCTGCTAAGTAAGGGAAACGGCCTGTGATGTGCCGTTTTCTGCGAATTTTCATCCCATATAGCATGGAGACTGGAACCATGATTTTGGATTTGAAATTCCGATCTGGTTTTTTGGCTTTGTTGTGCGGTTTTTTTGTTCTGGGTACAGCGTCATTTTGTTTTGCCGAAGATGGCGAACCCGAGATGACAAAGGCGGATTCTATTAAGAAAGCCGGCCAACACCTGTCTTTTGGTGCTCGATATCTCAAGAGCAAGCAATACGAAGATGCCGAAACGCAATTTTTGAAATCGTGGGGTTTTAATCCCAAAAGAGCAACTACCGCTCGATACCTGGGCAGATTGTACGAAGAAATAGAAAGGTACGAAGATGCGATTACCTGGTTTCAAAAAGCTGTTGAACTTGAGCCTACAAGCAAATACACCAGGGGAGCACACGTTGCATTAGCACGCATCTATATTATACAGGAGCAGCCCGAAAAAGCCATTGAGAATTATGAAGCGTTGCTGGCATTTGACCTCACGGCAGAGGAAAAAATTAAATATTATCACGCGCTGGTCAGTTTGAATGTTGAAACTGAAGACTATGAAAAAGCATTGGATTATGCCAAAATGTGGGGTGAATTGGCTCCCGATGAGCCCGAAGTGCGGGATATGATTGGTAAATTACACCTGCGAACAGGCGGCGAGGACGAAGCTCTGGCCGAAATGGAAAAAGTGCTGGAGATAAATCCCGATGATTATGCTACGCTGGAAAAATTGGCGGGTATGTACGACCGAAGAGGCGAGGATGATAAAGCCTTTGATGCCTTTGAAAAATTGTATCAAAACGATGTCTCGAGTGTTTTCTTTTTGGAAGAGACCATTAAATTGGGTAAGAGGTTGAGTAAATCCAAGAGCTGGGTGGTTGATCGGCTTGAAAAATTATACGCCATGCAGCCCGACAATTTGGGCGTGATTGAAGAACTGGCCGAGTTGACCGGGAGTCTCAAGTGGGTTAATAAGGGGCTGAAACAAGATCCCCAAAATGGCAGGTATCCCTATATGAGGGGCGATCATTATTTTAACAGGTGGGAAAATTCAAGTGCAAAACAGGATTCGATCAATGCCTTGATATGGTATAGAAGGGCGTTAAAAGACCCGCAGTGGAGGGGCAATGCCAACGCAATGATCCAAACACTTGATCCACCTCTGACCGAAGAAGAAAAGAAGCGTCGAGAATTTTTTGAAGGCAGTAAAAAGAAAAAGGAGGAGGTGGAAACCGAAGGTAAGAAGTAAAAGGTTTTATGTTGTTAATCCATTTTTCGCAATTCATAACCTAACCTGGGAGATGTGGCATGGTTGATCTTTTTATTAAAGGCGGAAACTTTATGTATCCGTTGCTGGTGATGTTGTTTTTTGGCGTTGTGGTGATTATCGAGCGCTTTTACACGCTTTTTAAGGCACATATCAATGCCAAAGAGTTTATGGTAGAGCTTCAGGATGCCCTCAAGCAAAATGGGCCAGAAGGTGCTGCCGAGTTGTGTTCCAATACACGTGGCCCGGTCGCCACGGTGTTGCATGCAGGGTTGTTGCGTTTGGATCGCGGTATTGAGCATGTGGAAAAATCGATTGAAGAATCCGGCGCTATCGAAATGGCTTTTCTCGAGCGTGGTCTCGTGTGGCTTTCCACAGTCGCAAATCTGGCACCCCTCGTCGGCTTCCTCGGCACTGTGTCGGGTATGATCCGGGCGTTTAACGATATTGCCGCTGCTGGCGATGTTGATCCCAGTGTTGTGGCTGGCGGTATTTCTGAAGCTTTGATTACAACAGCTTCGGGTCTGGTGGTTGCTATTCCAGTGCAGGCTGCATACAACTTCTTCCTGTCAAAGATTGACAAGATCATCATCGATCTCCAGGAAAGCTCCAATCAATTTGTCGATGACCTGATTCAGTTGGGCTACGGCAAGGAGGACTAAAACATGGCCCTTCAGCGACGCGAAAAATCTTCACCTGAAATCCCCACCGGATCTATGGCAGATATCGTGTTTTTGCTGCTGGTGTTCTTTCTGGTGACCACCACGATGAACCAGGATAAGGGCATTGGTATGCATTTGCCGCCGCCAGGTGAGTCCAAGAAGATTCAGAAGAAGAACATTTGCAACATCTGGGTCAATGTCAATGGGGATATTCTCATCAATTTGGAACAAAGTGTGCCGTTGAATATGCTTCGAGCAGATATTGAGCAGCGATTGGCGCAAAATGATAAGCTGATCATTTCATTAAAGGCAGACGAAGAAACGCCCTATGAGCAATTTATCGATGTGCTCGACGAGATTAAATTGTCAGGGGCAGATAAAATTTCGCTCGCCTCGCCCAGTGAATGAGTTCAGGAGGTTCTCATGAATTTTAAGAAAAAGGGTGGTGTCTCACATAGCATTCCGACTGGATCTATGGCCGACATTACTTTTTTGCTGCTCATTTTCTTTATGGTCTCTACGGTTTTTGTCCGCTACCGCGTGACGGGCATTATTATGCCCAAGGCCGAAAAAATTGAAGAGCTCAAGAAGCGCCGTCACATCAACTATTTATGGGTTTCTGCTGATCGCAAAATCTATATTGACGACAAGCTGGCGAATATCGATCAGGTAGCCGGGATTTTTTACGACCGTCGCGTCAAAGATCCCCGTATGGTCGTGTCACTCAAATGCGACTACCGCGCGCCTTATGGATTGATCAGCAGTGTGATGGAAGAATTGCGCAAGGCCGATGCGCTACGCATCAACTTTGCGACCAACCGAGAGGGGTAAGCTATGGCAATGATTCGGGGAAAAGCACCAGAAGCCGATTTGCGCCGTTCTTATAATAAGGTTTTTGGATATTGCACATTGGCCACGTTTGTCCTGCACACCGCCGTGGCTGTGATTTTTCCAACTTTTGAAGCCTCTGCGAGTAATCGCCAGAAGAAACAGATCATTATTGAAAATGTGGATATTCCAGAAACCCGTCAGATCAAACGTCCACCACCGCCGCCACGACCTGCTGTGCCAATTGAAACAGAGAGCGACGATGTGCCCGACGACGTGACTATTGAGAGCACAGATCTCGATTTTGACGATGCAATGGTCGATATGCCGCCGCCACCGCCGCCGGGTTCATATGAGGAAGAAGAAGAAATCCTCGAGTTTTATATGGTTGAGCAAAAACCAAAAGTCATAAAGCAGGTAAATCCTAAATATCCTGAAATTGCCCGCAAAGCCGGGTTGACTGGAAAAGTGTTTTTGAAGTTTTTGGTTGATAAGAATGGTCGGGTAAGCAATGTGAGTATACTTAGAGGGCAAGAAATTTTCCGGCAAGCGGCGATTGATGCTGTTCTGCAATTCAGGTTTGAACCAGCCCAACAAAATGACAAGCCGGTTTCTGTGTGGATGACTCAGCCGATGTCTTTTCGCCTGAATTGATATGGTAGTTTGTTCGCAAAAGGCCATTGTGCAGGGTGTACAATGGCCTTTTTTGTGTAAATATGTAAACAATGCTTGACAGATACGCCGAAATTTTACAATATATACTGCCTAATCCGAATTTTAAGTCTTTGTAAAGGTTCAAAATACAGGAGATTCCCCATGTCCATGCGTTCCTTCCTTGCGATGCTTTCATTGTCTGTGCTGGTAGCCGGTTCTGCCCTTGCACAGGGAGTGAGTCCCGAATCGGCTGAAAAGTACAATGCCGGACAGGAGTTATACAAAAAAAGGCAGTATCAAAAAGCACTCGAAGCCTTTGAGGAAGCTGTAAAGCTCGATCCTAAAAACGCGCAGGCATATCGAGCAATGGGCAAGACATATCAAAAGCTTCGCAATTACAAAAAGGCCATTGAAGCTTATCAAATGGCAACTTCAATTAAGACGGACTACGCAGCCGCTTATTTTGAGATGGGCGAATTGCAATTACAGGCCACCCAAGACTATACAGGTGCCCAGGCCAGCATGCGAAAGGTGCTGTCGATTGATCCCAATTTTGCCGACGGCAAGGCACGAGATAGATTAAAGGTAGCGTATCTAAAAGAAGGCACCACGTTGTTCAGGCGACGCAATTACAAGGCCGCCGCGGCTCAGTATGAAAGTGCCACGCAAGTCGATCCTTCGGATGCGACCGTATTTTACAATTTGGGATTGGCACATAGAAGTGCTCGCAGTGTGAATGCCGCGCGCGAAGCACTTGAAACAGCCATTGAGCTGAATCCGAACTATGGCAAAGCCCATCGCGGTTTGGGCGATCTCTTCAGGGCGACAGGAAAAAATAGCAGTGCAGCAAGGGCGTACTTAAAGGCGATTCAAGCGGATGCAAAAGATACGAGATCTCGTCTGAGCCTGGCAGTGGTCTATCAGGCGATGAAGCAAAATAGCAAAGCAATTTCCGTGCTTTCAAAAGCGGCACAGGTTGATCCTAAAAATGCAGATGTTCATAAGGCATTAGGCAATGCCTACTCAAATGGTAGGCAGTACACAAATGCTGTTGCTGCCTATAAAAGGGCACTGGGCATTAAGAATACAGCCGAGGTAAACTATCGGATAGCTGAACCTTATTTTGGTCTCAAGCAATACCAAAATGCCATCAGGCACGCCAATAGAGCTTTGTCTTCGTCTGAATGGAGAGTGGCCGCCAATGTCATCCTGGGCGATTGTTATCGCGAGCTTGGCCAAAAAGAAAGAGCGATAGCGCACTACAAAAAAGGGGTCACTAATCGCCAGTACAAGAAATATTGCGAAGACCAGATTGATCGCATCCTCAATCCAATGGGCGGTGGAGAAGAAGAGGCACAGTAAGTAGCACAATGTTTTTTGTAAAAAATGAGAAGGGACTCTTTTGAGTCCCTTTTTTTTTAGGAGATATTTCCTTTTGTGAAAAAAGATACTTTTTTGTATGTCAATGCCTTTTTAATGGATAGCTGTTTTTCCATTGTGGGCATTTGCGTTCCATTATACGCCCTGCGATTCGGTGCGACTTATGACGATCTCGGGCACATCAATGCTTGGGGTGCATTGGCTTATTCTGTGACCAGTCTTGTGTCAGGCCGCCTTTCAGACCGGATGGGTTATCGCCAGATTATGAGAATTGGGAGTTTTTGTCTTTTTCTGGCATTTGTGGGATATATCGGTGTCAATCGCATCTGGCATTTTATTTTGCTTTCTGTGCTTACTGCTGTTGCCATTGCACATTATTGGCCTCCGATGCAAGCCTATCTTGGGCGTGGGAAATCGCGGGATGTGCTCTTGCCTGCATTGGGGCGATTCAATGTGGCGTGGACATTGGGCGTGTTTGTTGGCCCAGCCGCAGGTGGTGTGTTGTTCGCATTCCACCCGTTTAGCGGATTTATTTTGTCTGGCTTTTTTGTGCTTCTGTTATTTTTGGGGCTGATCGTCATTCCCATTTTGGAATCGGAGCCGGGTGTTGCGGCTACAAGATCTGTTGTTGCGACGTCTGGACATTTTTTTCCCCTTGCATTGCTGGCTAATTTTGCAACGTTTTTTGTGATTGGGCTTATACGTGCGCTCTTTCCAAAATTGGCGACGGATCTCGGCATTTCACCGAATTTGCTGGGGGTTTTACTCGCGCTGATCGCTTTGACCCAACTTGCGGTTTTTTATTTGATGTCGCGGACAGATCGATGGCAATTTCGCATGTCGCCTATTATTTTTGCTCAGCTTTTGGGAGCTTTTGGTCTCGGTTTGATCGGGATGGGTACAAAGCCGATTGTTTTTGCCTGTGGTTTTTTGCTGCTGGGCGGGCTGATTGGGGTGACGTTTACAGCGAGTATTTTTTATAGTTTGTACGCCGAAGGTCCAGGAGGCCGTCGCACGGGTATTCACGAAGCGATTGTGGGAAGTGGATTTTTATTTGGTCCGCTCCTCGGGGGTCTTGTTGCAGAGCATTTCAATGCGCGATTGCCCTATTTGATGGGTAGTATGGTTATTCTGGTGACGATTGGTGTTCAGTTGTTGATCCATAAAATGAAAACTCCCAGAGGGTTTGTGCCACAGACTGGCGATTAGTTTTTAATTTGTGTGGAGGATGAATTTGAAAAAGCGTTTTAGTAAAGCCGAGAAAGCCGAAAGAATTGCCGAGATTTTGGACGAGTTGTACCCCGATCCCGAAGGATCGCTGAGACACGGGAGTGCTTATACCCTGTTGGTTGCAGTGTTGTTGTCGGCGCAGTGTACCGATGTGCGGGTCAATCAGGTGACGCCTGTTCTGTTTGCCAGGGCAGATACGCCACAGAAAATGATTGCGCTGTCGGTTGAGGAAATTGAAGGCATTATCCGTCCATGTGGGTTGGCGCCTCGCAAAGCGCAGGCGATTTTCGACTTGTCCCGTATTTTGCTGGAGGAACACGATGGCGAGGTGCCCCAATCTTATGAAGGTTTGGAAGCATTGCCCGGCGTGGGACACAAGACGGCGTCGGTGGTGATGGCTCAGGCTTTTGGCGTGCCAGCATTTCCCGTGGATACGCATATTCACCGTCTCGCCTATCGATGGGGATTGTCCAATGGCAAAAATGTGGTGCAGACCGAGCGGGATTTGAAACGCATTTTCCCCGCAGAAATTTGGAATAAGCTGCATTTGCAGATTATCTTTTTTGGACGCGAATATTGTCCGGCGAGGGGGCATGATCCCCATCAATGTCTCATTTGCAGCGCGTATGGACGCAGGAGTTTGCTTTGAGATATAGGAGGTGGGAGTGAAAATTCGAGCGATTGCGATTTCGGTTTTTGAGTTGCCCGCCAATACGGGGCAGTTTCGGATGGAACAAACCGGTCAGGGTGCCCGCAAGCGATGGGCAAAGCGGGGTGCGGGTAAGTCGGCAGAGCATGTACACGTTTTGCATGTACAAACCGACGAAGGGGTTGAAGGGGTATGTACGGTGGGAGATGCGCGGTACACGACGATGCGTCTTGAA
>JAPOXY010000023.1 GCA_026706845.1 Gemmatimonadota bacterium | reverse complement strand
AAAGAATTTCTGATAGCCAAAGTCTATACGCTCAACCACATTTTGCAATGCCTGAGACGGTAGCAGACGCCAGTGGGCAAAGCGTGTTGTGTCCTTCATTTTCTTGAGGTGATTGATCAGTGTGAACTTACTCGGATACTTGCCAAATCTGCGGTGGTATCGCTTGTGCAAGGCAATGAAATGATTATACACGCCAGCAAAAGCGTCTATCTCTTGATGGAGATACTTGTTTCGGTCGCACCTTGAATACAACTTGAATTTGTAGGTTAGATAGCCCATTATTCTCTTGTTTTTTGGTTGGTCTCAGCCTGTATTTTTACAACTTAAACATAATAAAAATATATACTTATGTATAGGTTTTGTCAAGCAAAAAGAGCACTTATGCTAAGCATGTTCCGTGACGATTCTACACGGAATCAGAACCAAAACCATAAGCCCTTGCAAAACAACGCTCGCCAACTCGCGTCTGCTTCCCACGCCTAAAGGCTGTGGGTTTTACGGGCTATTTGATAAAGGACAATGAACGCATTTGCTTGATTGCCAACCCTATTTTGCGTAGCGAATCTCCATAGCGAGGAAGAGGTACATGTGGGCCAGACGCGCTGGTATCATCGCAATGAGGTACTCTGGATGCTACAGTTGGCGGGATTTGCCGACGTGGAGGTGAAGGGTAACTTCTCGGAAGAGCTTCTGAACGCTGAGCATACGGACATGGTTTTCATAGCCACGAAACCGGCTGATTAGAACCCGCATTCGGCTAACAAAAGCAGACAGAGTGAGACACCATGCACCGACTTTCCAGTGAAGAGACCTCGTCAATTCGCCCTCATTTTGACACGCCCAACCTCCGCCTCGTTGTAGATAGCATTATCGATGGCAAAACTCCTGCCAGAGTCTGGGCAGACGATCCAGCTACCTCGAGGACCGTATTAGCCTGGGAAGGCCGGTGTATCTACCTCGTAGGAGACTTTGAAGGCGTTGAAGCCAACAATGGGCTGCGAGAGATCTTCTCGACTGAAATCCAGCCAGAGGGTCAGTCAAGAGAACTCGGGTTCTTCAAGCTCTACTATTCACCAGATGCATGGAGCCTCCGGCTGGAGAAGATTTTCGGCCCGCTCTCGCACACGAACGTGGAAAGACGGATTTACTGCTCTGTTCGAGACAGTTCATCGAGAATTGACATCCCATCGCCTCCGCTGAAGCTCAGGCAGATCGACGCCCAATTGCTCCAAAGTGACTTTGCACACATTGGCTCGGTCAAAGATGAGATCCTGGGAGGCTGGCCATCCCTTGAAATATTTCTCGATCAGGGATTCGGCTTTGCGATGCTCGATGGAAATTCTGTTGTCTGTTGGTGTACAGCAGAATACGTGAGCGAAGGCAAGTGTGGCATAGGCATCGAGACGATTGAAGCATACCAGAGAAGGGGCATTGCTACTGCAGTGGCTGGAGAGTTTGTCAGGCACGCCCTCGCTTCAGGGATGAATCCCCACTGGGACTGTTGGGCAAGCAACATACCATCGATCAGAGTGGCAGAAAAGGTGGGGCTCGCCGACAGGCACGACTACGAAATCGCAATTGGCACATTCGGCGACGGATAGAGGATCGCACGACACATAACACGACCATACGAAATGAGTAAGCAAATGAGTATAGCACCTGAGGGCGGCCTCTTCCGGCTGGCGCATTCCAATTCTGACTTTGCCAAGCTCTGGGGTGGCGTCACTATTTCGGATCTTGGCTCTTCTGTCACCAACCTTGCGCTTCCCCTTGTTGCAGTAATAACGCTTCAGGTTGGCGCGAAGGAAATGGGATTCCTCAACGCAGCAACGCATCTTCCAGTGCTGCTCTTCGCTCTCCTGGCTGGCGTCTGGATTGATCGGGCCAAACGAAAGCCCATACTGGTCGCGAGTGCGTTCGGACAAGGATTGGTCATAAGTCTGGTCCCCGCAGCAGCTTTGGTTGGCTGGCTATCCATAGAGTTGCTATATATTGTGGCTTTTACAGGTGGTACACTCGCGATGATGTACGTCCTTGCCTCAACATCGTTTTTGCCTTCTATCGTGAAACGGGAAGATCTGGTCGAAGGGAATGCCCGACTTCAGCTAAGCACTTCGACAACGAATGTAGCAGGACCCGGAGCAGCTGGATACCTTGTCGATATTTTCGGTGCGCCGTTGGCAATACTTGTGGATTCAATTTCGTACTTCTTATCTGGTCTATTCCTATTGAGGATCCGATTTGATGAATCTGATAATATCAGGACCAGGATAGACCAAAGGGTGATAGCTGCCATTAAGGAGGGAATATCGACCCTATTCAGTCACCCTATTCTGAGAGCCATGACTATCGGGACCGCTCTCGCAAGTGCAGCAGGGGCTGTACAACATACAGTTTGGACACTTTTTCTTGTTCGCACCCTGGGCATTACTCCGATCTGGCTGGGAATCATCGGATCTGTTGCAGGAGGTGCCTCGATTATCGGGGCCCTATCCGCTGTTCCACTTGCAAAGCGGATGGGTGCAGGCTGGTTGATGATTATTGCGTTGCTACTTGAGGGCATTGCGATGGGCGTGCTTCCTTTCGCAGGCTCCTTCGGTTGGATGAAGCTCCCAGCCGTCATTGCTATCCAGGCAGTCTTTAGCCTGGCGTTGACCCTCTTTAGCATAAGCCAAATTAGCCTGAGGCAAGCAGTGACTCCAGATAGACTGTTAGGTAGAATCAATGCCACCAGGCGTCTTGTCGTATTCGGAATAATTCCGATTGCGGCGTTGGCAGGTGGCTACCTCGGTGAAACTTTTGGCTGGGAGGCAACGCTATTGATTTCAGCTGCTGTAATGATGGTGGCTTTTACCTACTTGATATTGTCATCAGTTCGCGTCTCACCTGAAGCGGTTGTGACAGAATAGGCAAGTCAGTCCTCATCGCAGCGATAAAAAACGCGGTCGATGCGCTTCGAGACAAATAATGTGTAGTCTCCCCTATCCAGCCGAAACATTCCATTTTATGATATTGTCGAATTATTGAGCAGGGGGTGAGAGCCGGTGGTGCTGGCTCCGAGGGCTTCCAAACCGAGGGCTACGGGTATCCTGTAGGATATCTCGTATATGGGTTCGATGAACTTCTGTCGAAGTTGTACACCATCCCCACACCCTCTGCCATGATTGACATCAGTGGCGAATTTATACCGTTTAGGGTGGGTGGAAAGCCTGTCAATGGCTCATTACCCTGCTTCTACTCGGCCTCAAGAGTCTTAGGAGAGATTTGGCATGAAAACAGACGTTCTGGATTACTATACGACACATAGCCGCTTCACCGACCCTGGTGATTATGCTAACCACCTCGATATTCTACCGACTGACATGGATGGATTGCACACTGCACTGGGCAGTCTGATGATACACATTTGGAAGATTCAAAAGTACCATCCCAATCTGCTGTCGAAACGGTCTGATGAGATCAAAATTCGGCATATTCGGCGGTCGAT
>JAPOXY010000022.1 GCA_026706845.1 Gemmatimonadota bacterium | reverse complement strand
GAACTCGCCGCGATTGTTGACGCGCCTTTGACACCTTCGTTTAGTATTGATCCGACGAGGACAGTGCTGTTGTTGATGCACCGTCCGGGCGCACCGTCCATTGAGGAGGTGTCGCGGTCCGAGTTGCGTCTGGCGGGTTTGCGCCTGGATCCGGATGTGAACGGGCAAAGTCGCGTGGGGTTTTACAATGGGCTGACGCTCAAGTGGGTTGCCGATGGTCGCGAGATACCTGTGACGGGGTTGCCGAAGGATGCGAGAATTGGACGGGCTTATTGGGCACCCGATGGACAGCGGTTTGCTTTTTCGGTGACGGGCGACAATGGGATTGATCTGTGGGTCGGCAATGCGGAGACGGGCAGGGCGCATCCGGTTGGCGATGTGAAATTGAATCAGGTGTTTGGCGGGGCTATGGTCTGGTTGCCGGATAGTTCGGGGCTGTTGGTGCGCGCGGTGTGTAATGGTCGGGGTGAGCCCCCCGAGGTGCCCCGCGTGCCCAGAGGTCCGGTGATTCAGGAAAATGTGGAGGAACGGGCAGCACCATCGCGCACGTATCAAGATTTGTTGAAGAATGCACACGATGAGTTGCTATTTGAATATTATGCCACTTCGCAGGTTGCACTTGTGCGCCTGAATGGCGATGTGAGACCCTTAGGGTCGCCCGGGCTGATCTGTCGCGCAGATCCGTCGCCAGATGGTCGCTATATGATGGTGTTGACTTATCACCGGCCGTTTTCGTATCTGGTGCCTTCGTATCGTTTTCCAACGAAGGTGGCGATCTGGGACCTGGACGGGCGCGAGGTGCGCGAACTCGTGGATTTGCCATTGGCCGAGTCTGTGCCGATTGCGTATGATGCCGTGATCGAAGGTGCGCGATCATTTGGCTGGCGGGCAGATGCGCCTGCGACTGTGACGTGGGTTGTGGCACAGGATGGCGGCGATCCCGAGGTGGATGTGGCGGTGCGCGATGTTGTATATGCGCTCGACGCGCCTTATGAGGGGGATGGGCGCGCGCTTATGTCGCTGGCGATGCGCTATGGTGGGTGTTCGTGGGGGACGGGTGATCTTGCGTTGGTTTCAGAACGCTGGTGGAAGACGCGGCGCGTGCGTACGTGGCGCATTCGCCCGGATGATTCGGATTTTGAACCGCAGGTGTTGTTTGATCGGTCGTGGGAAGATCGCTATGGCGCGCCGGGCGCGCCTGTGTTTACGCGGTTGCCCAATGGTCGGGCTGTGTTGATGACGGATGTGTCGCAACGCTATATGTTTTTTGCAGGTGATGGTGCGTCGCCCAAAGGCGATCGCCCATTTTTGGATCGCTATGATCTGGAGACGGGTAAGGCGGAACGTCTCATGCATTCCCAGGGGCCGTTTTACGAGCGGCCAACGACGATGATAGATGCCAATACAGTGTTGATGAGCCGGGAGAGTGTCGATGAGCCGACCAATTATTATGTGCGGGATTTGCAGCGCAATGATATGCGGCAACTCACGCATTTTGTTCATCCCATGCCACAACTGAAGGCGGTGAAGAAGTCGTTGATTCAGTACCAGCGCAAAGATGGGGTGCAGTTGAATGGGACGTTGTATTTGCCGCCCGGATATAAAAAAGACGACGGTCCGCTACCAGTGCTGATGTGGGCTTATCCCCGCGAATTTAAGAGTGCAGATGCCGCGGGTCAGGTGAAGGATTCTCCTTTTCGTTTTGTGCGTATCAGTTCGCACGGCGCGTTGCCTTTTTTGGCGCGTGGTTATGCTGTGCTGGATGGTCCGGCGATGCCGATTGTGGGTGAGGGAGATCGCGAGGCAAATGATACTTATGTCGAGCAACTCGCCGATAGTGCAAGGGCCGCGGTTGATGAGTTGGTGCGTCTGGGCGTGGCGGATCCCAAAAAAGTGGCGGTGGGGGGACATTCTTACGGCGGTTTTATGACGGCGAATTTGCTGGCACATACCGATTTGTTTTGCTGTGGTATTGCGCGCAGTGGCGCGTATAACCGCACGTTGACACCTTTTGGTTTTCAGGCAGAAGAGCGCACGTTCTGGCAAGCAGCAGATGTTTATGGGGCGATGTCTCCTTTTTATCATGTGCCGAAAATTAAGGCGCCTTTGCTGCTTATTCACGGTGAGGTAGATAATAATTCGGGTACGTTTCCCATGCAGAGCGAGCGATTTTACAATGCGCTCAAGGGGCACGGCGCTGTTTGTCGATTGGTGATGTTGCCGCACGAGAGCCACGGTTATCGAGCGCGCGAGTCGGTTATGCATGTTTTGTGGGAGATGTCGGAGTGGTTGGATAAATACGCTAAAAAGGAATAAAAATTCATTTTTTTGAATTTTTATTCTTGACTTGGACGAGTTTTTACGTATTTTTACGGTCCTATGAGCGCGAAACAAGAACGTCAGCAAAAAATTTTAGAGCTGATTGCACATCAGCCCATTGCTCGGCAAGAGGAACTCAGCACCGCGTTGAAGGATGTTGGGATTTCGACCACGCAATCGACTCTGTCAAAAGATATTAAGGAGTTGGGTGTGGTTAAAGTGCCCGATGGCGAAGGTGGGTTTCGCTATCAGGTTCCCGGTGCGTTTATCGGGACAGATCGGCTGGTTTTACAGGGCGAATATTTGCTTCGGCGCGAATTGCAGGATTTTGTCGTGGGTGTGGATGGGGTTGACCATACGCTGGTTGTAAAGACGATAACGGGTCACGCGCAGGGGGTTTGTGAGTCCATCGATCAGATGTCATGGCCCGAGGTTGTGGGTACTCTTGCTGGTGAGAATACCATTTTTATTTTGTGTCGGTCTCCCGAAGCGCGGATGAATCTCGAGCGCGATATTCAGGGGCAGATAGGGAATACAGGAAGGACCTGACGGTGATCAAAATAGGAATTTATGGCGATACGGGGATGGTGGGGCGGGAGATCCAAAAGGTGTTAAAGCACCACGATCGGGTAGATATCGCGTTTCGACAAAACTCGAGGCGCCGGGATGGCAATTTGGCCGATTGCGATGTGGTGTTTTTAGCGACGAAGGATCCCGAGTCGATGAAGTTTGCGCCCGAGGCTCTATCCGCAGGTGCGAAGGTGATCGATATGAGCGGTGCTTTTCGGTTGCCGAGAGAAGCGTTTGAAAGGGGTTATGACCTGGAGCATACGGCGCCTGAGTTGCTCAAAGAAGCGGTTTATGGCATGCCGGCTTTGTTTGCCAAAGAGATTGCTATGGCGCGTCTGGTGGGCAATCCGGGGTGTTATCCCACGAGTGTTATTTTGGCTTTGTATCCCCTCAAAGCACTCGTGCAGGGGGAAGCGACGATTGTGGCGACTTCGGGCAATTCAGGTGCGCGAGCCGAGGTGGAGGATGTGTCAAATGAGATTGCGTATAGCTATGGCAAGCGACACAAACACGTGCCTGAGATGGTTTTGTATTCGGGTTTTGAAGTGAATTTTACGCCTGTTGTGCTGCGGTCGGTATTTGCGGGTATTAATGCAAATATTCGAGTTGAACTGGCTGATGAGTTGCAGGCGCTGGCAAATGAAGATGTTGCAGCGCAGTTGCGCGAGGCGATTTCAGATGCTTATGGTGCTGACGATCTGGTGCAGGTGGTTGAAGATTCCGATGCGCATTGGTGGGGTACACGCGATGTGGTAGATACGCATAAACTGATTATCAAATTGGGCGTTGATAACGGTTTTGCCTATATCAATGCTCTGGAAGATAATTTGCAAAAAGGCGCGGCTACCCAGGCTGTGGAAAATATGAATTTGATGCAGGCTCTGCCGCGGCTTTATGGGATTGAGACGGGGTGATCCCACATGATCGATGTGATCCGAGATATAGAAGAAAGATGCTTAAACGCTTGCCCGCCAATGCAGCAAGTGCTCTACGATGGGTGGGTAATTCGATTGGCTAATGGATATACGCGACGGGCAAATTCGGTCAGTCCAATTTACCCGGGCCACGCCGATTCCGAAACAAAAATCGCGGTGTGCGAGGGTCTATATCGCGCGCGTGGTTTGCGTCCTGTGTTTAAGATGACACCGTTAAATCAGCCGCCTCAACTCGATGTAACGCTTGCTGCGCGTGGTTATGCGCTCGAAGCGATGACAGTTGTAGCATCCCTGGATCTTTATCAAGTCGTGCTTCCCGAGACAGGATCGGTCAAAGTGTGGACGCGACCAGAAAAGGCGTGGTTTGATATTTATGCACAATTGAAAGATCTGTCGGATTATGAGATTGGTGCTTTTAAGAATATTCTCGACAATCTGGCTGTGCCCGCGCGGTTTGTTTTGTTGATGGACGGCAATGCTCCAGTTGCAGGTGGATTCGCCATTCACGAGGGTAAAATAGCGGGTTTGTTTGGTCTGGTGACTGATGTAGAGAAACGCAATCGCGGATTTGGTCGTTTGTTGACCTGGACGCTTTTGGAACGCGTTCGCAAGGCGGGCGCAAATATGGCTTATTTGCAAGTTGAGGAAGATAACTCACCTGCACGTCATATATATGAATCTATGGGATTTTGCGAGGTTTATCGCTACTGGTATCGCACGTTGGAGAGCTAATGGATTACAAGATTATTGAAAAGGCTGCGATTTTAATTGAGGCGTTTCCGTATATTCGCGAATTTCGCGACAAAATTATTGTGGTGAAATACGGCGGTAGCACACAGCCCGAAGAAGGTGGTTCCCCCACGATAATGGCCGATCTGGTGTTTATGGAGACCGTGGGTATGCGTCCCGTGGTTGTACATGGCGGGGGGAAGGATATTAGCAGGCGTCTGGAGGAGTCGGGTATTGAATCTGAATGGGTCAATGGATTGCGGGTGACGGATAAGGCGTCGATGCAGGTGGTGGAAGATACGCTGTTTGGCGAGGTGAACCGGCGCATTGTCGATGGTCTGGAGATACTCGATGGACGCGCGCGCAGTATGTCGGCGAAAGACGCTGGCGTGATGTATGTGACAAAGCATTTTGCGACGGTAGAGGAGGAAGATGGGGAGACCAGGAGGGTCGATATTGGCTATGTTGGCGATGTCGCCCGAATTGATCCCGAACCCGTCCGTCTGGCTTGTGAAGAAGGTATGATTCCCGTTATTTCGCCGGTTGGTTTGGGGCCAGAGGGCGAGAGTTATAATGTGAATGCCGATACGGCAGCAGGTGAGATTGCGCGAGCACTGCAGGCGGAGAAGCTGGTGTTTTTGACGGATGTGAATGGTATCCGACGGTTTCCAGATGATCCGGATTCGCAGATTTCAACACTGCATGTCAATGATGTGGAGATGTTGATTGAGAGGGGTATTGCCAGCGGGGGGATGATTCCCAAGTTGCGTGCTTGTGAACGTTCTGTGAAGGGCGGTGTTCACAAGACGCATATTATTGATGGCAGTGTTCCGCACGCGCTTTTGCTGGAGATTTTTACCCGCGAGGGTATTGGAACGCAAATTGTTCAGTAAATTTTTAACCATAAGGATTTAGCATGACGACTCGAGAGATTATTGACTTAGAACAGAAGTACATCTTGCAAACCTATGGGCGACCCGAGTTTGTGCTGGAAAAGGGCGATGGGGTCCATATTGTAGATACAGATGGCAAGCACTATCTCGATTTTGTAAGTGGCCTGTCTGTCAATGCCCTGGGATATAATAATTCGGTGATTCAAGAGGCTGCCAACGCGCAGTTGGGCAAGTTGATCCATGTTTCAAATTTGTATCACACGATTCCGGCGCCTCAACTGGCGCAGTTGTTGTGCGAGCATTCATTTGCCGATCGCGTGTTTTTCTGCAATAGCGGAACAGAGTCTATCGAGGCCGCGCTGAAGTTTGCGCGCAAGTGGGGGTATAAGAATTTTGAAGATGCGCCGAAGAATAAAATTATCTCGATGAATAATTCTTTTCACGGGCGAACCTATGGCGGGATTTCTGCAACGGGTCAGCCCAAATATCACCAGGGTTTTGAGCCGATGCTGCCGGGTATTGAATTTGCCGATTTGAACGATTTGGAGTCGGTGGAGAAGATAGCAGATGGCCAGACGGTGGCTGTGTTGCTGGAGCCGCTACAGGCAGAAGGGGGTATTCACTCGTCAGATCCGGAATTTTTGGAGGGTGTGCGCGCCCTGTGCGATGAGATGAAGATGTTGTTGATTTTCGATGAGATTCAGTGCGGTTTGGGGCGGGCTGGTTCGCTGTTTTGCTATGAACAGTACGGCGTGACGCCAGATATTATGACGCTTGCCAAGCCCTTAGCGGGTGGGTTGCCGATTGGAGCAACGCTTGTGACACAGGATGTGGCCGATGCCGTGGAGCCGGGGGATCACGCTGCGACTTTTGGGGCGCATCCCGTGTCGTGCGCGGTGGCGATTGAGGTGTTTAGAACGCTGTCTGATCCCGCATTTATTGCGGGTATCCAGGAGAAGAGTGCGTATTTGTTTGGGAAGCTGAATGCACTGAAAGACAAACACGCCGAGAAGGTGACGGAGATTCGCGGTAGCGGGTTGATCGCGGGCGCAGTGCTAAAAGAGATACCAGCGGCAGATGCGATGAATGCGATTCGGGAAAATAATGATATTTTAGTATGTGTCGCAGGGCCAGATGTGGTGCGCTTTTTGCCGCCGCTGGTGATTGAGAAAGAACATATTGACCAGGCGGTGGATGCGCTGGATGAGTTTTTGGCCAATTAACACTGAACCGTTTTTTCGATTACGTGGCCGTCGCCGCAGTGGATAACGGCTTTCCATTCCCGGTCATCGTCCCGAACGTCTATGCCGCCTTGCCGCCAGTTGGTCTGAAAATGCAGGGAAAAGGGTTCGTCATACGCGGTGTCGTAGTATTTGCCATTCCGATAAAAATCGACATAGCTGATTGTTTCGGGGTATAAGCTGGCCAGTCGAAGCCAGCGCTGGCCCCGGTATTCCCAATGGGGTTCTAACCCCTGGAGGTAGTACTGGTCAGCAATCGGGTCTGTGGCGATTCCTATGCCTTCTGCCATTCGGTGTGCAAAGAAGGTGTCTTCTCCGGTGGTGATTCCCCAATCGGCGGGTGGTTCCTGTTTGGTCATGTTGTTGTAATATCCCCACGAGGTTTGCGTTTTATAGGCGACCTGGAGTTGTCCTATGGCCTGGGAATCTTCGTTGCACACGATAGGGCGGTTCAGGTTCCAACTTTGCACTTCTCGTATCATGTTGTGATATCGCTGCCGCGTGCAGCCGTTTCCGTGTATGAGTATGACATCGCTGGCTTCGGCGACTTCTCGATTGCGATATCCACCCCCGCCACTGCACCCACAGGGCAAGCCGCCCGATTCTTTTCGCGCCAGATTCAATAGTGTTACCATTCCTTCGGGTTCTTGTATGATGGGATGATTTGCAAAGGCTCCAATATTCATCTCGTTTGCGACTTCGATGATGACGTTGGGATATTCTTTCACAAAACGCGAGGCGGTTGTTACGGCGTTGCGAATGGCTTTTTCATCTTTTAACCAGCGGGTTTGCGAGCCGTAAAAGAAGCTGACGATGACGATCATTCCAACAGCATCTGCTCCCCGGATCAGTTTGTCCATCCGCTCGGCGTAGTCGGCATCGAGGTTCAGGCCGTCTGCACCAAAGGGGTTGTTCTGGATGGTGTGATTTGGCACTGTGAAACACGGGCCGCCGCCCTGGAATCCGGTTGTGAATGCGCGCAGTCCATAGCGGTACCATTCGGGCAATGCAGCTATGAGGCGCTCGGTATTGTCCAAGGGATCCCATTCGCCGTGTCCCCAGCGCGCAAAGCGGTCGGGTGCCATCGCGTCGTCAAAAATGCCCTGTATAAATCGGGCGTTCAAGAGCAGGCCATGGGCAGCGGGGTTCGTTCTATCAATGTCTGAGTAGGTTACCTTCTCGTTTATCAGAAATTTTTCGCCTTCTATTGTCAGGTGTGTTTTTGCCATGTTTTCTCCTTAATGGTCGTAGAGGTATTCGGTGTAGTCCCACTCGTAATTTCGGGAACTTCCCCATACGCTTTCCGCGTAGTACCTTTCCTGGATTTCGTCGTGTTTTTGAGTGAGGCGATGCAGGTTTTCAGGGTGTCTCAGGGCGTCATTGGTTTCTTTTTGCCAGGTCTCAAGGCGATTTTTTAATGCCTGCAATATGTCGCGGTATGCCCGGTTATCGGATAGATTTTCAAATTCCCAGGGGTCGTTTTGCAGGTCGTAGAGTTCGTATTCGGGCGGTTGTTCGTAGAGTTCATAAGCTGCCCGAATGCGCTTATCTGCGCTGGCTATTTCTTCTTGTGTCGCGCCAGATGTCCATTTTTGGTTTCTGTCCGAATATCCCAGTGCGCTCGGGCTTGGGCGGTCCTGGAGGAGGTTGGCGATGAGTTTGTATTGGTTATTTCGCACACAACGCTGTGGGAAATACGTGACGACGCCACCGCTTCCCCACTCGGCGTATAGATGGGTTCGCCATTCAATTTTTTGTCCTTTTAACAGGGGGGCAAAGGATGCGCCCGCCACTCCTGCGGGGCACGCTATTCCCAGGATATCTGTCACGGTTGGCAAGATGTCGATTTGTGATACCAATTCATCGCGTGTGTGACCTTTAAGGCTGATGCCGGGGCATCGCACGATTAGCGGTATGCGCAATCCGCCCTCGTAGATCGATGTTTTTCCCCGGGAAAACTGGGCGCCGTGATCGGTGGTAAAGATCACGAGTGTATTTTCGGCTTTTCCCAGGGCGTTCAGTTGTTCTAAGACGAGTCCTATGCCAGTGTCCAATCTGGACATGCAGTTGTAGTAGTCTGCGGTTTCCTCCCTGAGACGGGGGGTGTCAATGCCGACAAATGGGAGCGTTTCGACGTCTTTGCCCTCCTGTGGTTGTTCTGGTACCCCAAATTGTTGGCGGTGGAATGGCAGGTGTGCGTCGGGAAAACTGATTTGTAGAAAGAACGGCTCGTCCGATGGTTTCATAAATTCACCTGCTACTTCGGCCATTTTGCGTACGTCGCGGCTGGCAAAGCTGATAAATTCTTTCGGATTCCACCGCAGGTCGTAGGGAAAGGCGTCTTCGGGATTGATGTGCAATTTGCCGATTAGCCCGGTTCTGTATCCTTCGTTTTTTAACAGGCGAGGCATGTTGGGAAATTCATCGTACAATGCATACTTATGGGTTGCCAATCCGAACTGACCATTCTGGTGAGGATATAATCCGGTTAGAATGCTCGCCCGGCCAGGGCTGCACACGGCCTGCGTCGCATACATGTTTTCAAATCGCACGCCTTCAGAGGCGAGTTTATCTATGTGCGGCGTTTGTGCATAAGGGTCGCCATAACAGCCGATATGTTGCCCGTTGTCTTCTGAGATTATGAGCAGGATGTTGTATCTGGATGACATTTCGAGTTCCTTTCTTTTCTGAGAACCAAATTGACACAACTGTTGTGATATTCTATCTTTGTAATCCGCGTTCTCCGTTTACCTGTTGAGGAATAACCGATATGATCAAGGGTCTTGCCCCACAATTCGCCTTTTTACTGGGAAAGCGCACAACTCGGCGAAATCTCGGAACGTTGTTCAAATTGTTGCTGGCCGTTTCTGTGATTGTTACAATTTTTAGCGTTCTTTTTCATTTCATCATGCTGAGAGAGGGCCAGGAGTTTAGCTGGTTTACGGGTTTTTATTGGACGCTTACGGTTATGTCAACATTGGGATTTGGCGATATTACTTTCCATGGGGATTTGGGGCGTTTCTTTTCTATGATCGTTTTGCTGACTGGTATGGTTTTTTTGCTTATCGTTTTGCCGTTTACTTTTATTCAGTTTTTTTACGCGCCGTGGATTCAAGCCCAATCCGAAGCCCGAGCGCCGCGTCAGTTGCCCCGCAGTACGCGAGAGCATGTTCTGTTGACCCACTATGACCCCATTGCACAAGCGCTTATCAACAAGCTGGATCGCTACCAGTATTCCTACTATCTCATTACGCCAGATTTAGCGCATGCACAGCAACTATACGATCAGGGTATTAATGTTGTGGTTGGGGATCTGGACAATCCGGAAACGTACAAAAGAATGCAGATTGAACAAGCGGCTCTTGTTGCGACAACAGATACAGATCCGATTAATACCCATATTGCATTTACTGTGCGCGACCTCAATCCGACTGTGCCGATTATCGCCAAGGTGGATGACCCTGATTCCGTGGATATTCTCGAATTAGCGGGATGCGACCATGTGCTTCAACTCGAAAAAATGCTCGGTGCATCTCTTGCTCGGCGCACCCAGAGTGGGGAGACCGCAGCGCATGTGATTGGCCAGTACGACGATTTGTTTATTGCCGAGACCACGGCGGCCCATACGCCCCTTGTGGGCCAAACTCTTGAGGAGATTGGTCTGCGTAGAGAACTGGGTCTGACGGCGGTCGGCGTTTGGGAACGCGGTATTTTTCAACCAGCATTGCCCGATACCCGTATTGGTCCCCACACTGTGCTGGTGATGACGGGGACACAGAGTCAATTGGATAGATTTAACGAGTTGTTCTGTATTTACAAAGTTTCAAATGCTCCCGTTGTCGTCATTGGGGGCGGTGGTGTTGGCATGGAGGCTGCGCGCACGCTTGTGGAACAGGGTCTCGATTATCGGATTGTGGAAAAAGATGTGATCCAGGCTCAGAGGCTCGACAATTGTATTGTGGGCAATGCCGCGGATTTTGAGGTTCTGAAAAGAGCCGAGATTATGAATGCGTTGACGGTTATTATTACGACGCACGACGATGATATCAATGTTTATCTCACGGTTTATTGCCGGCGATTAAATCCGGAAATTCAGATTATCAGCCGCGTTACGCAAGAGAGAAATATCGCGACTCTGCACCGCGCAGGCGCAGATTTTGTCATGTCTTATGCGTCGATGGGCGCAGATGCGATTTTCAATTTCTTAAAACGCAGTGATACCCTGATGGTGGCAGAGAGCCTGAGTGTGTTTAGTGAGGATATCAGTGTGTTCAGGATGAAGATACCCTCTTCACTTGTTGGAAGAACGATTGCAAATTCACATATTCGCAGGAATACGGGATGTACGGTTATCGCACTTAATGATAACCAGGAAATGCAGCTCAATCCCGATCCCAATAAACCACTGCCAAGAGCAGCGGAGATCCTCCTTATTGGCAGTTCAGAAGGGGAAAAACGGTTTTTGGATATGTATGTTCATACCTGAGCTTATTCTTCTGCCAGACTTCGATACTTCCCTCCATAATAGAGCAACGGGTTCCCCTCTCCCAATTCTCCCGCCCGTATTTCTCCTACAAACATGTCGTGATCGCCTGCTGGCAAGATGTTCACTATCTTGCAGTCGAGATATCCCAGTGTGCCCTCCAGGATCGGCGCACCTGTTTTGCTTTCGCGCAATGCCAGATCGGAAAAATCCTTTGGTCCCGGCATGGCAAATCGGTTGGACAGATGCTCTTGCTCTCGGGTGAGGATGTTGATTGCATAACACTGTCCATTCGATAAGGCGCTGTGCATAGTCGCCGATTTATCGACCGATACGACAACGAGTGGTGGGTCCAGCGACAATGACATGACGGCATTGGCTGTCATGCCTGTTATGTCGCCGTTTTTGTATCGCGTGGTGACGACGGTGACACCCGTTGCAAATTGCCCCATTATATCTCGTTGCAGCCGTGAATCAAATGCCATAGATCCTCCTTTTACCAATCGCCGATGCTGCCGTCGGGATAAAATACCCGCTGTAATATTTCCTGCTCAAATGGATGCTTTGCGACTTCGGATTCGATGATTTCTATGCCGAGTCCGGGGGTGTGCCACGGTTTCACTGTGCGGCCGTTTTTTTCGACTGTATAACTTTCGGAGACGACATCATAACGCCAGGGGACATCGGCGTGTACTGCTTCGCAGATGATGTAGGATGGCGTGGCAAAACCAAAGGCGAGGGAAGCCGCTGTGCTTACCGGCCCCTGGGGATTGTGCGGTGCGATTGCAATGCGATAGCTTTCAGCCATTGCGGCTATGCGCCGGGCTTCGCTCAATCCGCCGCAGTGGGTTATATCGGGCTGGATTACGCTGCAGGCGCGCAGTTCAAATAATTCCCGGAAGTGGTGTTGAGAGACGAGGCGTTCGCCGGTTGCTATCGGTGTACTGACGGCGTTCTGGACCGCCGCGATATCCGCCATGGTTTCCGGCCAGCAGGGTTCTTCAAAGAAGTAGAGGCCATAGGGTTCAAGCGCGCGGGCAAATCGGATGCCCATGCGCGGCGACGGGCGGGCGTGGCAGTCAACCATGATGTCTATTTCAGGTCCTGCGGATTCGCGCATTGCGCTTACACAAGCTTCGGCGTAGTGAATGGGCGTTAGTCCTTCGATGGGCATGGTGGGCGGTACGGCCATGGATTTGAATGCTGTAAATCCGTCTTCTACTGCTTGCAGAGCCAGTTCGCCAAATCGCTTTGCATCTTTTGGGTGGGTTTCGTAGAACAATTCCATTTTTCCCCCGCCCAGATGGCAATAGGTGCGGATGTAATCGCGTACAGGTCCGCCCCAGAGTTCAAAGCACGGGACGCCGTGTATTTTGCCCAGGATATCCCACAGGGCGATGTCAATGCCGCTGATTGCTGTGGCGCGCACAATACCATTGCCGTGCCAGAAGTGCTGGCGATACATCATTTGCCACAGGTGTTCAATGCGCCGGGGGTCTTCGCCGATCAATAGCATTGACAGGTCTTCTATTGCGCCGACGACGGATCGCGTGTGCCACTCCAATGTGGCTTCGCCCCAACCCCACAGGCCATCTTGATCGGTGAGGATTTTTACAAAGATCCAATTTCGCATGCGCGCATGACACACCAGCGTTTCTATGCCTGTGATTTTCATTTTTTTCCTTACAGCGATTGCAACCACTCCGTCGCCGGGGAATCTACCGATGCGTGATGTGCGGCGAGGTCGGCGGTCATGGTTGCGATCATTTCCCGGTGTTCGGGGGCGTTAAACAGGTTGTTTACCTGGTCGGGATCGTTTTGGCGGTCAAAGAGGATGGCGTCGTGGTCTTTCACATAGGCGAGTTCGTAATTGGGGGTGAATACGCCGGCTCTGTTGGGGTCGTGGTGGATATAACAGATGTCTTCCCATTCGATTTCTTCGCCGCGCAAGAGTGCGGATGCATCCCGTCCGTGTTCGCGGCCACAGGGTTCATATCCCATGAGGGCCAGGATGGTGGGCATGAAATCGACTGAGCCGACCAGGCGATCTATTCGCGTTCCAGACGGGATTTTCTCGGGCCAGCGGATTAACATGGGGACGCGATAAGCCGTTTCGTAGAGTTGATTTTTGCCCATCAATCCGTGTTCACCGAGGTATTCGCCGTGGTCGGAGGTGAAGACTACAATTGTGTTGTCCAGGATTCCTTTTTCGCGCAGTGCATCGAGCATTCTGCCCACGCAGTCGTCGATGACTTTGACCATGCCGCAGTATTGGGCCATGTGTTTGCGCAGGATTTCATCTTCTGGAGCCTGTCTGTTGGGTACCCAACTGGGCTGATTTTCTTCGTTGCGCGTGTCGGGCAGTGGCATGTCTGCGGGATCGTACATGGTGTCGTAGGGTGGGCGCACGGTAAATGGGGGATGGGGATCGGGGATGCTGAGCATGAAACAAAATGGATTTTCGCGATCTCGCGTCATAAATTCGTTGGTTTTTTCGGTTAGCCAGTCCGTTGGATAGGTTTTTTCGTCGCCCATGGTTCTGTAATTAAACACTGTGGGTTGCACATCGCCCATGTCGGTATCTTCGATTTTTTTCCAGTGTCCGCGATTGAACATGTATTCGGCGTCGTCAAAGCCCATTGTGCGTTCGGGGTGTACCCAGCCGGGGCGCGGGGGTCCGTCCAGATGCCATTTGCCCGCGTATCCGGTGTCGTATCCGCGATCTTTTAGTGCCTGAGCAAATGTGATTTCATCGCGGTTGAGGGGGATGTTGTTGCGATATGCACCGTGTACATGTTCGTAGCGGCCGGTGAGGAATACGCCTCGGGATGGGGTGCATACGGCGACGTTGACCATGAAGTTGGTCAAGATTGCGCCTTCGTTTGCCAGGGAGTCGATGTGGGGCGTTTCGACGAGTGTTCCGCCATACGCGCTCAATGTCCAGCAGCTTTGTTCGTCGGTGTGGATGACGAGGAGATTTGGGGTGTCTGCCATTTTTTGCTCCTTATTGTTGGGTTAACCATGGATCGCCGGTTTTTTCCAACCAGTTGTTCATTTCTTCCCCAAGTTCTGATACAAGGCCGGGATGGTCGCTGGCGACGTTTTGGAGTTGATAGGGGTCTGCGATATTGTCGTGGAGGATTATTTCTTCGCTTTCGGACGTTCGCGTGACGACATAGGTGTGTCGGTGTGTGCGCACGCCGCGCGATCCGCCAGCGGGGTCGGCGGGCATTACGTTGAGATAGAGCGCAGATGCCGGACGCGTGCCTTCTCTGCCCAGGAGGATGTCGGAGTAATCTGTTCCTTGGACGCTGTCGGGGACCTGCCCCACGCCCATGAGGTTGAGCAATGTGGGCATCAAGTCGGGTGTGCCGATTAACAAATTATCTGTGCCGGGCGTGATTTTTCCTGGCCAGCGGATGATAAATGGCACGGTAAAGGATTCTTCGTAGTGTACGGTTTTGCCTATGCGGCCGTGGCTGCCCATCATTTCACCGTGGTCAGAGGTGAAGACTACGATGGTGTTTTCTTCCAGGCTCTCTGTTTTCAAACAGTCCAGGATGCGTCCGAAGTTTTCATCGACGCCGGTTACCATGGCGAAGTAGTGTTTCGCGTTTTCGCGGGCGCTGTCGCCGCTTGTGTCCGTGGGTACGTTGGGGCGCGTTAAGAGGTCTTCGTGGGTGGCGTCGCCGTATTGGGCGACGTATTTTTCCGGTACTTGTTTGAATGGCATGTGCGGGGGGTTGTGGGATATAAAGAGTGAGAATGGTTTTTCGGGATCTCTGTATTTACCGCCTTCGTTGCGGATGTAGTTTATTGCGATGTCGGTTTCGTGTTTGGGGGACCATTCCCGCGGTTCAATGCGCTTTTCAATGGGGTCATTGCCGGTCCAATAGTGGGGGTTGAAGTGCCAGTCGCAACAGCCGTAGGAGTACCAGAAGTCATATCCGTGTCTGCGCGGTCCCGGCGGGGTGTATGAGTCCCAGATGACGCCATTTCCTCTCGGTCCTTCTGTGTATTCATATTGCTCATTGGGGGGATCGAGGTGTAGTTTGCCCAGGTACGCCTGATTGTAGCCAGCGTCGTGTAATACGTCTGAGAAGCACCGTGCGTTTTCTCGCAGGTAGTTTTCGTATTGTACTGTGGTGGAGTTGACGTTGCTGAGTACGCCATTGGCGTGGGGATATTGTCCGGTGAATAGCATTGCCCGATATGGGCTGCATACGGGTCTGGTGCTTACGGCGTCGGTTAATACGAGGCTTTCAGACGCAAATCGGTCGATGTTGGGCGTTATTACAGGATCTTCGTTCATGAATCCCATGGCCTGTCGGCGATATTCGTCGGGGAATACAAATACGAGGTTGGGGTGTTCAGGCATTTCTGTCTCCATTTTTAATGCACGGGAAATGACACTGCCATAAATTGTGCCAATAGCCGCGGATGTCAAGAATTATACTTTGGGGGGTGGGGCGCGTGTGTCGTTCTATCACCCGTCATCGCATGCTTAAAGCCGCGATCCAGAAGGTGTTGTTGTAGGGACGGTCCCCGTGCCGTCCTGCTCTTTATGTTTTTTCCATGACCCGATCGTAAATCGCCTCTAATTTTTTGGCTTGTTTTTGAAGGTTGTGCTGATTTTCCACATGGGTGCGGCCAGCGCGGCCAAATTGTTCAGGGGAACTGAGGAGGGTGTCCAATCCTTCAGCGAGGCCCGCTATATCTCGTTCGGGATATAATAGGCCGCAGGTTTTGTCGATGACGACTTCGGGGATGTCGGCGTGTTGGGACGATACAATGGGGACGCCCATTGCCATTGCTTCGATCAGGGCGACGGGTGCGCCGCCTTCAGTGTCGCCGTCTGATGCTGTGACGCTGGGATAGAGGAGGATTGTTGCGCGTTTGAGTTCTTCAAGTGCGAGAGGATGGGGAAGCAGGCCGAGCATTTTTACGCGGTTTTCAAGGTGTAGATTTCGTATTTCAGCTTGTAGTTGTGGACGCAAAGGTCCGTCGCCGATCATCCGCAGTTGGGCGTCCGGGTATTTTTCCGCTATTTTTGCAAATGCCTGGATTGCGTATTTCAATCCTTTTTTTTCTCGGAATACAGCATAGGTCAATACGATGGGTTGTTTGGCTGTGTGGTCTGTTCTGAAGGGGATTTTTTTGAGATCTACGCCCAGGTGCTGTACGATTACTCGATTGGCAAGGCATCCCAGTGCGATGAGTTGTTCGCCCATGAAGGGTCCTTCGACGAGGAATAGGTCGCCTTCGGCAAAGAGCCGTTTGTATCGTTTTTGCCATTTTTTTTGCCGAGGCAGTGCCGATACGTCCATGCCGTAAAAGGTAGTGATCAGGGGGATGCCTGTGCGCTGTTTTGCGGAGAGACATCGGTATCCCTCTTGTCCAAAATGCGCGTGGATGAGGGCGGCGTTGTGTTCGCGCAGCCAGTTTTCATAGCCGGCGTACGTGCCGTGCATTTTGCGAATGAGGCGGAGGGTTGTTCTGCGAATGGGCGAGATATCTTCGGCGGATAAGACGGTTTCTATGGGAAACTGATCCAGATTCTGGCGCGTTTGTGTGAGGACGATGGGGCGATACCGCTTCAGTGTGCGAATTTGATCGTATATCCAGGTGGCTGTGGCTGGTAAATAGGGGTTGGCACTGTGCGCGACGACAGGTTTCATGTATTTCCTCACTTGGACCTTACTTGATAAACAGATCGAACACATTGGTCATCATACGCTGCACGCGCGAGTCAGGGCCTTGCGGCCGGGCGTGTCTATTTGCGGGCAAAACGTGGCCTGGAGGCGATGACACACCTTGCGCATACCAGATAGATGCGGCATTGAATACAACGTTGTCCCTGGGTCCATTGTAGATCGTCGCTGCATGGGATGAATCGAGTCTATTTCTTCCGTCAACCGCATTGCTTGTAGCCAGGATTTCATGACCGGGTAAATCAACGGCGGGATGGCCGTTCCATTCCCAGCCCACCAGACCTTCGATGGCGTCGCCTTCTTTCATATCAGTGCCTTCATACAGCCAGTGTTCGGGCTTGGCGCAGACAAAGTCACCACCGCCGAGGCCGGCGTGGCGTCCACCCATGAGCAACGCCCCGTCTGGCCCTGGCGGATACTTGAGCTTTATGCCTCGTCGCTCCTGAGCCTGCTTATAGAGTTCCTCGCCAATGAAATAGCTTTCACGTCGCATGATCCGGTGGGGCTGCTCCTCAGCGGAGGGCAGCAAAGGCACCACACCAAACATCGTATTACCACTCAGGAAGGCAAGGTTGACACCGGCGTCGCGGGCCGCGCTGACGTTGTCGTACATCTCCCGGGTCCAATACTCGTCATGGCCCACGGAAATGAAACCTTTCGCGTGCTGCAGTCTCGGACCGTGCCTGTGCGTATCCACGTTCGAAATATAGGACACATCGTAGCCCTGCTGCTCCATCCAATAGGACAACGGGAATTCCCAAAGAAGAAACTCTCCCGACCCCACGGAGTCAGGTCTATCGACGAGATGGTCCTGACAAAAATTAGCGTAGGGACGATCAAAACTCACCCACCCGGTTTCCAGATCCGTGAGCCATTTTTTCCTTCCATTCGGATTGTAGATCTCCTTGTCGGCGTGGTAAAGAGACCACCTGTCATCGGGCCAGCTATTGTAGGCCTGCCAGGTCATGTCGCTGCACTGGAATAGCAGGTCACAAAGGCGGTCGTCACGCACGATGAAGATGATATAGCTTTGCAGACCATCTTTGTTGGCGGTGAGTCTGCTTTGATAGACGCCGCTCACCTTCTTGGCGGTGAGTTTGCCGAGATAGACACCACTCAGCCAATCGTCGGGAATCTCAAATTCCACCGATGGTTCCCATTTGCATTCACGCAGGCGGTTATCGCCGATGGGCGGGTCAGGTTGGGTTTTGCCCTGAATAGATTCAAACTTCTTCACGGATCGCGCGCCGGTTCCGCCATAGTAGCCCGTGCGGAAGATTTCCAGACTGAACTCCGATACCGGATTCGTGCTCACCATGATCTTGATCGTGTCGCCGGCGCGCACACTCACCTCGGAACAGTAGCCCTCGATTCGCGGGGAACGCCACCAGGTATCCGGGTCGATGTACGCGTTGGTAAGCAGCCAGTCGCGCGTTCCACGCCTGGCGTTTTCGAGTTGGATACGATTACGTAGTTTTGATTTCGATACGTTTGAATTTCCGTAGAGCTGTAGCGCGCCGAAGGTTCCGGCTGCGAGACCGAGACTTGCGGTGGCGACGCCTTTGATTAAATCGCGGCGATGCAGACCGTCCTCGGGGGGTTGTGATTCGCTCATATTGTCTCTTTTTCCCATTGTTGGACCTTACTGTGCAAACCGATTAAACACATTCTCCATCATGCGCTGCACGCGCGGGTCCGGACCTTTCGGTTTGGCATGCCTATGTGCGGGCAATACGTGGCCGGGAGGCGACGACAAACCTTGTGCCCACCAGATCGTCCCGGCGTTGAATACGACATTATTCTTTGGCCCATCGTAGATCGTAGCGGCATGAGGACTGTACCTACGATTCTTCGGTAGCATCGGTCCCTCGGCCAGAACTTCAAAGCCAGGCAGTTCGGGAAGAGGCGATCCATGCCATTCCCAGCCTATTAGTCCACCGATGGTGTCACCTTTTTGCATGCCAGTGCTGTCATAGATCCAGTGATTTGGTTGGGTGCAGGTCCAGTCACCCCCGCCAATGCCGGCCGTTCGTCCCCCCATGAGCAACGCCGCGTCCGGCCCCGCTGGATACTTGGCGGGGGTGCCGCGTCGCTTGTTCAACATCTTGCTGAGTTCCTCGCCAAGGAACTTATCTTCGCGTCGCATGATCCGGTGGAGCTGTCCCTCGACAGAGGGCAGCAAAGGCACCACACCCCAAACCGAATTACCACTCAGGAACGCAAGGTTGACACCGGCGTCCCGAGCCTCGATGACGTTGTTGTACATCTCCCGGGTCCAATACTCGTCATGGCCCACGGAGATGAAGCCTTTCGTGCGCTGCAATCGCGGACCGTGTCTGTGCGTATCCACATTTGAGATATACGACACATCGTACCCTTGCTGCTCTATCCAATAGGAGAGAGGGAATTCCCAAAGAAGAAACTCGCCCGTGCCCACGGACTTGGGATTCTTGACAAGATGATCCTGGCAGAACTGCGCGTAAGGACGGTCAAAACTCACCCATCCGGTATCGTTCGCGTTGGTGCTCCACTTTTTCCTTTTCTTATATCCCGTGTAGCCATTCTCGTCGTTGTGGTAAAGAGACCACTCATTAGTAGGCCAGCTGTTGTAGGCTTGCCAGGTCATGTCGCTGCACTGGAAGAGCAAATCGCAGGGGCGATCATCGCGCACAATAAAGATGACGTAGCTTTGCACGCCCTCTTCTTTCGCGGTGAGTTTGCCCAGATAGACGCCACTGAGCCAATCGTCTGGAATCTCAAATTCTACGGAAGGTTCCCAGGTGCATTCGCGCAGACGGTTTTCGCCTATCGGCGGATCCGGTTGGGTTTTGCCCTGTATAGAATCAAAGCGCTTCATGAAACGCCCGCCGGTTCCGCCGTAATAGCCTGTGCGGAAGATCTCCAGATCAAACTGGGACACTGGATTCGTGCCCACCATGATCTTGATCGTGTCGCCAGCGCTCACGCTCGTCTCGGAGCAGTAGCCCTCAATTCGCGGGGAACGCCACAACGCCACCGGTTCGATGTCGTTGATGTCGGTCTTAGTGAGCAACCAGTCGCGCGTTCCACGCTCGGCGTTTTCGAGTTGGATACGATTGCGTGGTTTTGGTTTCGATACGTTTGAATTTCCGTAGAGCTGTGGCGCGCCGAAGGTTCCGGCTGCGAGACCGAGACTTGTGGCGGCGACGCCTTTGATTAAATCGCGGCGATTCAGGCCATTTTGACGTGCAAAACGCTTCCAAAAATGAAAAACTGCTTTCAAATCTTTGCTCATAATACACACTCCTGATAACGAAATACTTGACACTTCCCAACCGCGTCCTATAATAGCCACTGAATTGTGTAAACACAATGCGAATTGCACCAGTGCTGTTGCTCTTGTATCTGTTTCTCACAGCCTCGCTTCTGTTACGGAGAGGAGTGCCTTTCATCTGTAGTTGCTGTAGTTGCATTTGATTTTCATCCTGTTCATCCTTTAATCTTGCACATCCTGATGGAGTTTTTTTATGGCATCGACGACCAATTATCTCGCTTATGATTTGGGTGCGTCCAGCGGCCGGGCTGTTTTGGGGCGTTTTGATGGCGCGCGTCTGGATATTGAAGAGATTCACCGGTTTCCCAATCAGGGGATACCTGTTGGCGATCATTATTATTGGGATGCGCTGCGGCTGTTTGACGAGATGTGTACGGGGTTGCGTCTCGCTGTTCGATCTGGGGAACCGCTCAATGGTATGGGCTGTGATACGTGGGGGGTCGATTATGGCTTGCTCGATGCGCAGGACAATTTGCTCGGCAATCCCTTTTGTTACCGCGATGCGCGCACTCAGGGGATGATGGATGTCGCGTTTGAGCGCGTTTCTCGCGAGGAGATTTTTGAGCATACGGGTATTCAGTTTATGGAGCTTAACACGCTGTATCAGTTGCTTGCGCAGCGTCTCGCGCAATCGCCTCAGCTCGATATTGCGCGTACGTTTCTCACGATGCCCGATGTGTTCAATTTCTGGTTCACGGGTATGAAGGTGTGTGAGTATTCCAATGCAACTACTACGCAGTTCTACAATCCGCGCGATAATGCCTGGGCAAAATCAATGCTCAATGTGCTCGATATTCCCACGGATATGCTTCCGGATGTGGTGTCTCCGGGTACGGTGCTTGGTCCCATGCGCAGGAGCATTGCGGATGAGATGGGTATCGCACCGATTGATGTGATTGCACCGGCTTGTCACGATACGGGGTCGGCGGTTGCGGCTGTACCCCTTTCTTCACCCGATGCGGTTTATATCAGTTGTGGCACGTGGGCGCTGATGGGGGCGGAATTGCCCGCGCCCGCGATTAATAAGCGCGCGCTCGCGCACAATTTTACCAATGAGGGCGGTGTTGATCATACGACTCGGTTTTTGAAGAATATTTCGGGGTTGTGGATTGTGCAGGAGTGCCGCCGCGTGTGGGCGTTGGCGGGGAAAGATTATTCGTGGGAAGAGTTGATGGGGCTGGCGATGGCGTCGGATCGCCTCGCGTCGTTTATCGATCCGGATCACGCCGATTTTGGTACGCCCGGGGATATGCCGTCTCGCATTCGGGATTTTTGCAAGCGTACTGGTCAACGGCTGCCCGATAGCGAGGGGGATATTATTCGCACGGCGCTGGAGAGTCTGGCGCTCAAATGTCGCTATGTTCTGGGTCAACTCGAAGATGTATTGGGCAAGACGCTGGGGGATATTCACATTGTGGGTGGGGGTATCCACAATATGCTTTTGTGCCAGTTTATCGCTTCGGCGACAGGGCGTGCGGTGCTGTCAGGTCCGGCTGAGGCGACTGCAATGGGCAATCTTTTGATGCAGGCGATGGGCAAGGGGCAGATTGGTTCCCTGGATGAACTCCGGGATGTTGTGCGCGCTTCTACTGCGATTAAGACGTATAGTCCGACGGATGCGGATGCCTGGGACGAGGCGTTTGAGAATTTTCAACGGGTGATGTGATCTATTGCCGCTTTGAGTTCTTTGGGGCTGAATCCATAAGGACCGTGTTTGCCGGCATAGGCGACGCGGTTGTCTGTGCCGATCAGGTAGAGGCGTTCGGGCCAGGCGACATAGTCGTTCATGACGGCGTCGTCCATGTCGTCAACGCAGGTGCGTATGCCGTATTGCATGGCATCTTCGCATGTCTTTGCAACTTTTCGGCGTTCCGCAAGGGTTTTTGGGTCGTAGATGCCCGTGTCTTTGAGTTTCCAGCCGTCTTCTGGGTGGGCTTCGCGGATGTAGATTACGAGAAAGTGGATCTGTTTGTGATATGTTGCATAGAGGTCGCGGAGGCTAACTGCCTCGCGGACAAAGGGCGGTCAGGTGAAGCTGCCGAAGATGAGTGCAACGGGTTTGTCTTTGCAAAGGTGTGAGAGGCGCACGGGGTTTTCGCCGTTGATATCCGATAGTTCAAAGTCTGGCGCGGGATCTCCGGCTTTGGGCGCGCGGGGGTCATTCTGGCTGAGCCAGGCAAAGGCTTCGGCGCGATTTTGGAAGGTTTTGGACATGGGGAGTCCTCCGGGTTTTTTTAAATATATTATGGATTGATACGTCGTTTGTCAATATATCTGAAGTGGAGCAGACAAAAAAGGAGAGCGTTATGGTCAGGTTCGGTGTGGTGGGTTTGAAGGGTATGGGCGGGCAACATGTGCGGGAGATTTCAGGGCTGGATCGGGTGGAGTTGGTGGCGGTGGCGGATTTGGATCTGGATTATGCGCGGCAGGTTGGAGAAGAACGGGGTGCGCGCGCCTGGGGAGATTATCGGGAGATGATTGCGTCCGAGGATCTGGATGCGGTGGTGATTGCTACGCCGCACCATCTCCACGCGCCGATGGGGTTGGATTGTTTGGAGGCGGGGTTGCATACTTTTGTGGAGAAGCCGATTGCGAATACGGTTTCCGAGGCGGACAGGATGATTGAGGCGGCGCAGGCGCGGGATTTGAAGCTGGCTGTGGGACACAATTATCGCACGTTTCCCGGCAATCGCGCGCTGAAGCGGCTGATTGATGAGGGGGCGTTGGGAGAGATTTACCGGGTGCTGTGGATGTGGATTGAGACGCGGCCAGAGGTGTATTACGACCGGGATGTATGGCGGTGTACCTGGGAGCACGCAGGGGGTGGGGTGCTGATGAATCAGACGAGTCACGATCTGGATTTGCTGTGCTGGATGGTGGGCGATCCGGTTGCGGTTTCTGCGATGATGTGCAATTGGGGTCATCGTGTGGAGATTGAGGATACGGTTGTTGCCAATATCCGTTTTGCCTGTGGTGCCCATGCGAATGTGCAGTTGAGTACGTGCGATAGGCGGTTGAATTACAGACAGATTTCAGGCGATCTGGGTACGATTGAGTTTCGAGATGAAAAGAATGCCAATTCAAAGGTGCCTGATGTGTTTCGGCTGGGGCGGTACGAGGCGCCTATGCGGGCGTTTATAAAGGAGGCAAAGGGGCATCAGCCAGGTATTCGCTGGGAGGATGTGCCGTCCGATGAGGGGGGACCAACACTGGTGGAGAGTTTTGTTTCCGCTATTCTGGATGGCGGAGAGGCGATTACAGATGGGGTGACGGCGCGGCGAACGCTGGAGTTGATTAACGCTATTGTGCTTTCGGCTCTGCGAAAAGAGGAGGTCGCTATGCCGGTTGATCGGGATCAATACGATGAACTGATGGAAGAGCTGAAGCGCGGAGAGACTCAGGTGGATAGGTTGTAGGTTCTGTAAGTCTTCAGCAGCGTTGTGCAATGCTTATCCAGAATCTACTTGACTTAGTATAATATATTCGATACACTTTTTTATGATTTCCGCAGTACAATATGTTCTGCGGTCCCCGGATTCCAAGTGGATCCGGGGTTTTTTCAAAATATGCCAGCATATCAGCGAAAGTTCTCTGAATCATTTGCGATACTACGCGATCTCTGAAAGCATCGGAGGTAGGCACTTGCCAATCAGTAGAGAATGGCAGATTTTTATTTCGTATTCAAGTCAAAATGATTTCGAAGTTAGCTTGCTTCAGTACGCCATTGAAACTCTGCTTTCAAAAGAAGATGTGACGGCATGGACCTTTCAGAGAGACCAGAGTCGTTCTGAAACGGAGATTGCGAAAAGTCTCAAAGAACGTGTTAGAGAGTCGGTAGCCATGCTTCTATTGGTATCGCCTGAGACACTGGATGCAGGCGCAACACAATGGATGGAATTGGCTTATGCAGATGCCTTTGAAGTTCCAACATTTATTCTCTTACATCGCATTGACTACCAAGAACTCAGGCGACGTGAACACGGTGTTCCGCCTCTTCTATTAACGAGTCAATGCAACCCAGCCTCATCTTGGAAAGAAGTAGTAGAGGAAATGCGTGGCCTCATAAAATCAAAGGAGCGCGAGAATGGCTAAAAAAGTTTTCCTTTCTTATGCATATCAGGACCGCGGTATTGCAGAACAGGTGTCCAGATTATTGAAGGAGCATGGTCACGATACCGACGACATATCGTTTATCGATCCTCGATTAGAGACTAAGATTGGTGACGATATTCGGGAGACGATAAAGCAGCAGATGTGTAGCGCGAGTAACGTAGTAATTATTGTCACGCCGAATAGTGCTACATCACAATGGGTGAACTATGAAGCTGGAATGGCATCTGCCCTTGATAAGCCAATTATCCTGATCAAAAGCAAGGATGCAAAAGATGTTGATTTTGTGACTTCGCTTGCGAACGCCCAGTCCATCGAGATAGGCAATGGGGTGGGAGAACAGTAGGGTGCTACCTATCTGCTAAAACCCCCTGAGCAATTAGCGATACTACACGATCTCTGAAAACACCAAAGTTAAACAAAAACGCCATCGACAAATAGCTGATGGCGTTTTTTTATTATACCAGGTCGGGATCAATCAATTTAAGGAGCCTGTGCCGGATCCCTCCAGGAGTTGCATCGAGATTTACGGTGGCAAATCGTATGTTGTGGCCCTGTATGTCAACCGATTCGTCAACTAAGCAATTGACAGCAGGATACAGGAGTATTCCCGATGCCATATCCGCCAAAGAATCACGGCCCTCTTGGGATCTCAAGTAGGCGTATATCTGGTATATATGGGGTGAAGCCAATGTTTGAGCACGGTAATTTCCGGGTTTAAGGATGGATGTAAATTTGGTGTCTATGATGATGCGACGGTCGGAATCTGTATGATTTAAAACAGTATCGGCACGCATTGAGGGGAGGATATCACCAATTCCATCAGTCATATTACCAGTATTCCAGCGGAGTGTCTGTTGGGAATGAACGCTCCACCCCCACTGTGTAAGGGTGACGTCGTAGAATCCGGCGATGGCCTTTTCGTAAAGTTCCCATACCCATTGAGGTTCGCGGGATGGTGAAGATAAATTTCTGGAACCAGAGATTTCGGTGGGTAGTGCCAAATCGAAGGCCAATTGTGCCGCAGCCAGCATCTGCCGGTCGGCGGTATCCGTCCGCCCCATGAGATTTACCGATGGGTCATGGCGGATGAGATGTTCTCTACTCACTCCCATATGCACTAAACGAATGGCAAGGACGCGACATCGACGGGATAGGTCAACGCTTCGTACCATCTTGGCCGACTTTTCCAATGCCGCTCGAACATATCGGTTGCGTGGTGTATCTACTGTTAGCTCTTCAAACCGACAGGCTACCAGTCCCCTTTGTAGCAGTTGGCGGCGTTCTGTATGAATATGGTCAATCCTGCCGCGCACCCTGCTGAGGATAGCTTGCCGGGGCTGGTAGCCAAAGCTCAGGTTTCGCCTTAAGCGGCGTTCTACCGCCCGCGCCAGGATTTCTGCTACCAGATCGGGGATGTCGTCCGGATTATCTTCTACCTCTCGCTTTTGCAAATCGTCCATTTGTCGGAATAGTTGGGACGCATAAAGCATCAGTAGCCAGAGATTTCTGACTGGAATTTCTCCGATGTACCCCAGATTGTCGTTTTCTTGAACGGTGTCCATTATAACCCTTCCAGTAGTTTTTCTCGGGCCTTTTGGGCTGTATCCAGCGCATCAAACCAGTATTCGTCAAGCAAGGGGCCGATTTCGGTTTCGACT
>JAPOXY010000021.1 GCA_026706845.1 Gemmatimonadota bacterium | reverse complement strand
CATTTTTTTGATACCTCAATAGCCACTTTGACATCTTTCTCTTGATAGTGTTTTGCATCATCACCAAGTTGACCGGAAAGGACCACCGATTTAGAAACTTTGGAATGAACAAATTTTCTATGACTTCCTCTTCCGCCACGATTTACAAACCCAGCAGCCTCAAGGTCTTTGATGAGTTCCCTAATTTTACGTGGCATAGAAAAAATTTCAATTCTTCACTATTTCTTCGGGAATTTCGACTGATGTTTTTGCCATTCATAAGATCCTTATAATATAAGGTCAGATGATGTCCGTGTACAAATCCCGCCATCCCGGATTATTCTTTTCTATCAATGCCAGTTTCCATACCCGTTTCCATTTCTTCACCCTCTTCTCCATCATGATAGCACTTTGCATTGTTTCATGAACTTCATACCAAACTAATGTATGTATGCCATAACACTTCGTGAATCCTTCTACCAGATTGTTTTTGTGCTGCCAAACTCGTTGGACAAGATTCGAAGTAACGCCGGTGTACAGGGTTCCGTTGCGTTTGCTCGCCATAATATATACGCAGGGTTGGTTCATTCCTTAAATATTCTGGATCGCGGCTCAACGGCATGCCTGCCCCTGTATGCTTTAAGCAGGGGCCGCGATGACAACTAACAGCAACACTTCTGGATTACTGGATTAATTACAAACAATATAGAAGGATACAAAGACAAAAAGCAAGCGGAAATAGCCTGTCCTCTTGATTAAACCCTCAAAGGCAGATAAAACCTTCTGGATCGCGGCTCAAAACCATACCGCGATGACGGCGGTACCCTCTTCTCCCTTCACACTTCCTACTTCACACTTCCTACTTCACACTTCCTACTTCACACTTCTCCCTTCTCTTGACAGCCTACGCGTCGCATTGTATCATCTTATAAGCATTCACACACCCCATAACCTCAGGAGAATCACTATGTCCTCCCCCTGCTGCGGTGCGAGCAGACCTGTCTCATCCAAAAAAAGAAAAACGCGCAAACAAAAAAACAGGCGCAGAAGTGACACATCCCTCAAAAACATGGTCCGCCTATCGGGCGGCACCTTTCTCATGGGAACAAACAGCAACGAAGGCTTTGCAGAAGACGGCGAAGGACCCGTGCGCGAAGTCACAGTCGATCCCTTTTACCTGGACACATGCGCCGTCACCAATACCGACTTTGCCAAATTCGTCCGCACAACCGCGTACAAAACCGAAGCCGAACGCTTTGGCTGGTCCTTTGTTTTCCACCTCTTTGTCCCCCCCAACACCGCAGAGCACATCTCGCAAACCGTCGTCGATACCCCCTGGTGGTTTGCTGTTGACAGCGCCTGCTGGCACCGCCCCGAAGGACCCGGCACAACGATCAACAACCGCTGGAACCACCCCGCGATCCACATCTCGTGGAACGACGCGGTCGCCTATTGCAACTGGGCGGGAAAACGCCTGCCCACAGAAGCCGAATGGGAATTTGCCGCGCGGGGCGGCTTAAAAAGCATGCGCTACCCCTGGGGAGACGACCTCGAACCCAACGGCAAACACATGTGCAACATCTGGCAGGGCACATTCCCCGAACAGAACACCCGGGCAGACGGGTACACCGGCACCGCACCCGTCACCTCATTCCCCCCCAACAACTACGGCATCTACAACATCTCGGGCAACGTCTGGGAATGGTGCAGCGACTGGTTCAGCCCCACCTTCCACCTCAAAAGCGCAGCACAAAACCCCGCGGGACCCCCCATCGGACAGGCAAAAAGCATGCGCGGCGGCTCCTACCTTTGCCACGACTCCTACTGCAACCGATACCGCGTGGCCGCCCGCAGCGCAAACACCCCGGACAGCTCCACGGGCAATTTGGGATTTCGATGTGCGAGAAATGCATAAAAAAAACGGAAGACGCGAAAACGTCTTCCGTTTTTTTATCACACTTCCTACTTCACACTTCATTCTCTAACCACCCACACCTTCACAGACACCACAACCCCTGCATAAAGCCGAATGGGCACATCATAGACCCCCAGTGCTCGAATTGGCTCTTCGAGCACGATGTCCCGGCGATCAACATCGAACCCCAGGTCGCTGAGCGCAACTGCTATTTGCTGTGCCGTCACCGACCCAAAAATGCGATCCTCTTCGCCTGCCCTGACTGCCACATTGCACGAAACCTCTTTCAGAGACTCTGCCAGAGACTCGGCATCGCGCGTTTCACGAGCCTGTTGGGCTTCGCGTTGCTGGCGCACCTTCTCGTACACCGCCATATTGCGCTCATTTGCAATCAACGCCACCGAGCGCGGCAGCAAAAAATTTCGCGCGTACCCATCCTTCACCTCAACCACATCGCCAGCATTGCCCAGACTATCCACATCTGCTGTAAGAATAATTTTCATAGTGTATTCCCAATCTACCGAACCGAATCATTCACATAGGGCATGAGCGCGAGAAATCGGGCGCGCTTAATCGCGCGCACCACTGAGCGCTGACACTTTGCACAGGTACCCGTCATCCGCCGGGGAACAATCTTGCCGCGCTCGGTCACAAACCGGCGCAACAAACGATCATTCTTATAATCGACAACCACCGGCTGATCTCCGCCTTCAAATCGGCTATCCCTGTTACCCTCGCAAATATAGCAAACCTTCAATCGTCCTCTATTCATTGGGCAACCTCCTCTACTTCTTCGGCCGTCTCTTCAACCTCTTCCTCCTGAAGAGGAATCTCAGTCTGAAGAATCAGATGCCGCAAAACAGCCTCATCCAAACGGCACGCCCGCTCAACATCTGCAATCGCGCCCGGATCGGCCTGAAAATAAAAAAACGTATAGTCGCCCTGCTGTCGCTTTTGAATCTCATAAGCGAGCCTGCGCGCGCCCCAGCGGTCAACATTGACCACCGTAGCGCCCTGATCGGCGAGTATCGACGCATAGCGTTCGACCGTCGCATCCGTATCGACCTGCGTATCGACAATCAAAGCCATCTCGTAATCTCGTGACATAAACGATCCCCCATGGACGTGTGGTTCAGAATCCTGTGTTCTGAACGGGGTTAAAAAAACACTTCACCTCACGCCAGCAAAGGCGCCAGCATCAGTGAAACCACCGACATCAACTTAATCAAAATATTCAACGCGGGACCAGACGTATCTTTTAAGGGATCGCCAACCGTATCGCCAACCACGGCTGCCTTGTGAGCCTCGGACCCCTTACCGCCCAAATTGCCCTCCTCAATCAACTTCTTCGCATTATCCAGCGCACCCCCGCTATTCGCCATCATCAGCGCCAGCAACACACCCGACACCGTTGCACCCGCCAGCATACCACCCAGCGCCTCTGCACCCAGAAAAAAGCCAACCAGAACCGGCGTCAACACAGCCACCAGACCGGGCACCACCATCTCGCGCAAAGCCGCCACAGAACTGATATCCACACACCGGCGCGTATCCGGCTTGCCCGTCCCCTCCATCAGCCCTGGAATCTCGCGGAACTGCCGACGCACCTCTTCAACCATCTTAAATGCCGCATTGCCCACACTCGTCATCGTCAGTGCCGCCACGCAAAAAGGCACGCCACCGCCCAAAAACAGACCAATCACAACCAGGGGTTTGGTCAAATTAATAGAATCGATCCCCACAGCCGCCGAATACGCGGAAAACAGCGCCAGCGCAGTCAGCGCAGCAGAGCCAATCGCAAACCCCTTGCCAATCGCCGCCGTCGTATTCCCAAGCGAGTCCAACTCATCGGTAATCTCTCGCGTCTCCGGACCCAACTTTGCCATCTCGGAAATACCGCCCGCATTATCCGCAATCGGACCATAAGCATCCACCGCCATCGTAACACCCACAGTCGATAACATACCCACAGCGGCAATGCCAATACCGTATAACCCCGCAAAGTGAAACGACCCTGCAATGGCAACACAAATCCCCAAAATCGGCAACGTCGTACTCTCCATCCCCACCGCCAGACCCGCGATCATATTGGTCGCCGACCCCGTCTCCGAAGAATGGGCAATGCGCTTAACAGGTGCCCCGCCCGTGTAGTACTCCGTCATCAGCGCAATGGCAATACCGACGAGACAACCAAAGAGAATCGCCCAAAACACCCCGCGAGCCAAACCGAGATATTCCGCGGCAAAAAAAGATCCAACAAGCATCAAAAGAGCGGAAATATACGTGGCGTAGCGCAGCGCTGCATCTGGATTTAAAGACTGTAAAATGCGAATAGACCCCACGCCGATCATCGACGCCACCAGACCGATCATAACCACGACAAGCGGATATTGCATCGCCGCGACCCGCACCATGCCCGAATCGCCTCCCAACGTGACCAATGCCGCGCCACCAGCCGTTGCCGCAATCGCAATCGTCGCAATAATAGACCCCACATAAGACTCAAAAATATCCGCACCCATCCCCGCCACATCGCCCACATTATCGCCCACGTGATCTGCAATCACAGCCGGATTTCTCGGATCGTCCTCTGGTATCCCGGCCTCCACCTTACCCACCAGATCCGCACCCACATCTGCCGTCTTGGTATAAATCCCCCCCCCAACCCGGGCAAAGAGCGCGATAGAACTCGCACCCATAGCAAAACCATTAATCATAGCCGCCTGATCGGGATTGCCGTAAAAATAAAAAAGCAAGCCCACGCCAAAAAGCCCCAGACTTGCCACGGCCAACCCCATCACTGCCCCGCCGGAAAACGCGACATTCAACGCCTTATCCCGCCCACTTTGACTGGCGGCATAAGCCGTCCGCACATTTGCCTTGGTCGCCGCCTTCATCCCGATAAAACCCGCGCCAAGCGAACAAAGCGCGCCGCCCAAAAAAGAGATGGCCGTCTCCCGATTAATACCCCAGTACACCAGCGCAAACACCAGCACAATAAAAACAGCGAGCACGCTGTATTCGCGCTTCAAAAAAGTCACGGCCCCGTCCTGGATATCCGCTGCGATCTCTCGCATCAGCTCCGTGCCCTCTGATTGTCTGGCAACATAGAGATAAATCAAACCAGCGCAAACCAACCCAACCACGCCCAGCACAGGTGCCAAAATCATAAAAATCTCCAATACCATCAACGCGCATTATAACTATTCATCGCCCGTTCAATACCTTCTCTTGCCCAGCAAAGCGCGCCGTCAACCGCTTGCCCAACCGCATCTGCAATCACATCCCGATCTTCGGATGTAAATTCACCCAACACATAATCAATCATACCATCCAACCCGGCGGGTTGCCCAATACCGATGCGCAACCGTGGAAAATCCGCAGAACCCAGCGCGCATGCAACAGACCGCAAACCATTGTGCCCACCGTGACTGCCCGTGCGCCGAAAGCGCAACCGCCCCAAATCGATATGCACATCGTCAACCACCACCAGAACATCTGCCCGTGCAACCTCAAAACATCCTGCAACCTCTGCCACACCCAAACCGCTCTTATTCATATACGTCAGCGGCTTGACCAGCAACAGATCATCTGAAAACCTGCACCACGTACAAAATTCAAACGCATGCCAGGGCGCATCACAACCCAGCGCATCGACCACCCAAAACCCCACATTGTGGCGCGTCTGTGCATAGCGCGCGCCCGGATTGCCCAACCCCACAATCGCCTTTACACTACGACTCATCGCCTTCTTCGTCATCGTCGCGCCTTCTGCCGCGCTCAATAACCTCAGGCTCCTGCATTTCTTCTTCCCCTTCCACATCCACCAACGCTTCGTCCTCCACGTCCTCTTCCTCTTCTTCAATAATAAGCGTGGGCGCAGCCACCGCAAACACCGTGCGGTCGGTATCCGTCACAATAGTCAGATCATCGCCATCCAGGACAATATCCGAAACGTGCAGCGAATCCCCGATATCCAGATCCGACACATCAATTTCAATATGATCGGGAATCTCTGTGGGCAGGCACTCGATCTCGATCTCGTGCAACATCTGTTCCAGAATCCCCTCGCCAATCCGCACCCCAACGGCCGACCCCGCAGCGTGAATGGGCACCTCGACCACAATTTTGCGGGTCAAATCAATGCGGTGAAAATCCACATGCAAAATCTCATCGCTCACGGGATGATACTGAATATCCTTAATAATCGTACTCTGACTCGTATCGCCCGCGCTCAGCGAAATAATGGCATTGCGACCGTGTGACCTCAACAAATTGATCAACGTGCGCTGATCCACGGAACAGGCAACAGACGCGACACCTTCGCCATAAACAACCGCGGGCAATTGACCGCGATAGCGCAACCGCCTGGCAACTTTCTTTCCCGACTCCGTGCGAACATCTACATTCAGAGAAACTTGATCGGACATATTTATTCTCCAACAGGACAACACAAAAACGCCCGAAACTGATCGGACCTGAACCGTGCCCAAACAGCCTCGGCAACATCTCGAGACTCAAAAACACCGTAAAGCGTGGACCCACTGCCAGACATCGACGCAGCGATTGCGCCGGCATCTGTCAACCGCGACAAAATATCGCGCGTTTCGGGATGCGATTGAACAATAAGAGGCAAAAAATCATTCTCAATACGCCCCCAAAAACCCGAAACGGGTAAATCTTTTACAGAATTAATGAAACTATCATATTCAACATGCCCTGTCAAGGTCTTTTTATAATTTGCAAACGCCCAGCCCGTATGCACCTGGAACCCTGGACAGACCAGCACATAAGCCACATCTGCAGACCACGGCACATACCGCATAATCTCCCCCCGCCCCGAAACCACTGCCGTACCCTTTTGCCGCACAAAAAACGGCACATCGGACCCTATAGACGCGCCTATCTCGCGCAGCTCTCCATCTGAAAGACCCGCATCCCACACCCGATTCAAAACCCGCAACACAGCCGCGGCATCTGAACTCCCCCCGCCCAGACCCGCCGCCATCGGAATCCGCTTCTCGATCACAACCGAAACCCCGCGATCCATCCCCGTATGGGACCGAAACGCCAGAACTGCCTTATAGACCAGATTTTCTGGACCTGTGGGCAAATCCGCATCGTCGCACGACAAAATAATCTGCCCCTGTTTCGCCGGCTCAAAAACGAGGCGATCGCACAGATCCACAGTCTGAAAAACCGATAAAATATTGTGAAACCCATCGCTGCGCCGCCCGAGAATCTTCAGCCCCAGGTTGAGCTTTGCATAAGCGTATTCGACAATTTCCAAAACGCGATCTCCCATTGACGCCTTTTGTAAAATGTGATACATTCGGGAAATAAAGACCATCAAAAAATAAATTTATTTGAGAGTCTCCTACATGATCTTTATTATAAGCACATTAACCCGCGGTATCACCACTGCATTTTGCATCCTCCTCATCTCATCCCACCTCTGCGCGCAGGGGACCCAGGATGAAAACGCCCATTACGAACTGGCCACGCGCATCTTCAACGACGGCCTCTATGCCGATGCCGCGCGGGAATACAAGCAATTCATCATCAACTATCCCGCCAGCAAGCGACTGCCCGATGCCATGTTGCGCGTTGGGCAAGCATATACCAGAGCCGAACAATACGACCTCGCACTCGAAGCCTTTCAGCAATTCATCGACCGCTACGCCACCCACATCGAAGTCGCCAGTGCAATGCGCGCGCGCGCCAATGCGCTCAGCCAACTCGGGGAACACACCCGGGCCGGTGCGGCCTATCGCGAGGTACACGCGGCCTATCCCGCCTCGACAAACGCGCCCCAGGACCTCTTATCAGCCGGCGAGAACTACCACAAAGGCGGAGTCTTATCAGAAGCGGGTGCGGCCTATCGCCAACTCGTCGAACAATATCCCAAATCATCCCTGATCAACGAAGCCACCTTCAACCTGGGCCACGTCCTCCTCGAAGAAACGCGCACCGAAGAAGCCCTCGTGCAATTTCGCACCCTCGCCGAACGTCCCGGTCCCTCAAAGCGCAAACCCGACGCCCTCCTCGAAATGGGCAACATCGCCCTATCGCGCGACAACTTGCCCGAAGCAGAGCGCATCTTTGCAACCCTGCGCGCCAGATATCCCGCAACACCCGCTGCCCAGAACACACACCTCATCACAGGCGCGTGGCACGCCGACAAAAACGACTGGGCAAGCGCTGAAAAAACCTATAACAACGCACTCGCAAAAATACCGAACAACACCCGTCGCCAACAAGCCCTGTTGGGAAGTGCAAATGCAAAACGCAAACTCGGCAAAAGCGAAAGTGCGCTACAGCGCTACGCCGCATTTCTCAGAGCCTATCCCAAAAGCCCCTTCCACGCCCATGCCCTGATGGGTTATGGCCGCACATTTGCAGACCTGAAAAATTATCGCAATGCCCTGGACGCCTTTAAAAATCTTCAGGAAAAATATCCAGACACAGACATCAGCATCCAGGCCTACGGCGACATCGGAAACATCTGGCGCGCGCTTGGAACGCATCAAAAGGCATTATCGGCCTATCAAACATACCTCACGCGCATACAATCACCCGGAGAAAAAGCCAGAGCACGACTGCTCATCGCGCAAATCTGCGAAGACCTGCACTGGCACGACCTCGCAGCCGAAAATTATCGCACCCTGATCAACAGCCCAATCGCGCACTACGCCGCCGAAGGTCAATACGGCCTTGCCCGCGTATTTGAAAAAACCGGAGAACCCGCACTCGCACTGCGAGAATACCGCACGTACATCAAAAATCACGGCGACGCCTCGCGCGCAGAAACAGCAGAAACGCGCATCCAACTCCTCACCGAATTTGGCACCGAAACCGACCGCGACCGCACCTATATCGAACTCCTCGCCAACCTGCCCGGCATCGCCGACGATGCACACACGCAATTAAAACTGGGCAAAACCTTCTACAACCAAAAACGCTACAACCGCGCAATCACCCACTTCGAAACCGCACTAACAGCCCATAATATACTTCCCTCAGCCCATGAAAACATACTCATCGAACCACCAGACGAAACCCCTGCGCCCGCAACCGCACCCGACGACACACTCGCACTCGCAGCCAAAGTCGCCCGCGCAGCCGAAGCCGCACTTGCATTGGCTGACGACGGGCAGGCACAGGAGGAGGAAGAAGCAGACGAAACACTATCCACCGACACATCCACCGACACACACCCATCCACCGACGCATCTGACGAAGCATTCAGCAACGCACCCCCCTGGGCACCTGAAGCCTATTACCTACTCGGCAACAGCTACTTAAAACAGGCGCGCAAAGCCACCCTCGAAAACAAATCCCCAGACCAATGGCAAGACAGGGGCCTCACAACACTCAAAATACTCGTCAAAAAATTCCCCGACAACGACCATGCGGAAAACGCCGCACTCGCCGTCATACACACAGAAACAGCCCACATACAACCCGACACCCTCCGCGCACAAACGCGCCTGAGCGCATATCGCAAAACACACGTCAACAGCCCCGACCTGCGCCTGCGAATCGCCGACGCCCACTTCGCCAGCACCCACATCGACAGCGCCCTGAGCCTGTACCTCCAGGTACAGAAAAAAGCCGACAACCCCACACAAAAAGAAAAAGCCACCTATGGCATCGGCTTGTGTCAGGCACAGCAACAACAACACGCGCGCGCCGAAGAAACCCTGAAAAACTTCCTCTTCGACTACCCCCAGAGCGACCTGTCATCCCACGCGCAATTTCAACTGGGGCGCATACTCCTCAACCGGGAATTTTACGCCAGCGCCGCCGAAGCATTCTCCGAACTCCTGTCCGCATCTCCCTCACTCGCACTCCAGCGGTCTGCCCGCGACCTGTTGGCCGAAAGCCACCACCGCACAGGCAACTATCAACGCGCCATAGAAATAGACGAACGTCTGATCACCCACAACACCACCCCTCAATTATTGCGCCGCCTCGCCCAATCCTATGCGCAAAACAACCAGCGCGACAGAGCCATCACAACTTATAACATGTACCTCCGCAAATATCCACAAGCACCCGACGCCGACAGCATCGCGTACACACGCGCCGAACACCTATCATATCTCAACCGCACATCAGAAGCCCTCGCCGCCTTCCGCGAATTCGCCAAAAAATACCCCAACAGCCCACTCGGCACACAGGCAGACCAGGCTGTGGGCGACCTCCTCTTCCAAACGGAAAAATACACCCAGGCCATCGCCGCGTACCGGCGCATACCAGAACCTGCGCGCAACGAAACCATGGCCGCCCGCGAAGTCCTGAGCCTCTACCGCCTCCGGCGCGTTGGCGAAGCCAACAAAGCCGCGGGCCAATTTAAAAAAACCTATAAAACAGCAACCGAATGGATCGCCCGCTTCGAAGTGGAAAAAGGCAAATATCAACTCGCTGTCAAAAACCCCAAAAAAGCGCGGCAAATCTTTCAAGACATCGCCAAAAAATACGCCAGGACCGAAGCAGAAGCCGACGCGCGCTATTACATCATCCGCGCCTACTATGACGAAGGACCCGACAAAGACGGCAACAACGAACCCTATCTCAACGCCCTCGGCACCTTCATAAAAAATTATCCCGACAGCCCGCACTGGGTAGATGCCAACCTCGAACTCGCCGCATTTTGGGAACGCAACGAAGAATACAACCTGTCTGCACGCGCATATCGCAACGCCATTGAAAAAGGCGTCGCCAAATCCGAAAAACCCGGCATCCTCCACAAACTCGCAAAAAATTACAGCAACCTCAATGCCTACGACCTCGCCATCAACTTTGCGCGTCAGCTCATCCGAGAATTTCCCCAACACCGCCTTGCCCTGGACGCCCGCATCGACATCGGCACCATATATCTCCCCAAAAAAGGCGACCACGAGCAAGCCATCGCAGAACTTCGGCCCCTGCTCAAAGTCGTAATCGCGGAAGGCGAAAAAGCCAACATCCAATACGCCATCGCAGAAAATTATTTTGAAATGGCCGACTATGCCAACGCACTCCGAGAATTTTTGATCCTGCGCTACAACCAGAACGCGGGGCCTATGTGGATCGCAACCGCGCAAATGAAAATAGCGGACTGCTATGCGGCACAGAACAACATCGAACAAGCCATACAAGAACTCGAAGCCATAAAACGCCGCTACGGCGTAGCCAGCAATGAAGGCATTGGGGCGGAAAAGCGCATTCAACAATTAAAATTAAAATAAAATAACCATGCCCACCGACCAAAAAGAAGCCCTCATCATCGTCGAACAGCCCACCGAACTGGGCCGGGACCTGCGCGCCGCACTCGAAGAACTCGGCTGGCAGACCCTCGTCACCAACAGCGTGAGACCCGCCAGAAAACTCCTCTCGGAAAACCAGTTTGACCTGCTCATCCTGGACGAAACCACATTGCCCGAAGTGCAACTCGCCGACATATTATCCGAGCGACCTGAAAAAATTCCCGTCTTCGTCATCACCACGCAAGGCGGCACGCAACTCCAAACAACCTTAGACCCCGATGCCCTGCTCTCCTATCCACTCATCCCCGCAGAATTGCAGGACGCCCTGACACAAAAACGCACCCCACCCGACACCGCCATCCTCGGCCGCTCAGACACCATGCAACAAATCCGGGAAAGCATCGCTCAAATCGCGCCCACCCCCGTCAGCGTACTCATCACAGGAGAAAGCGGCTCGGGGAAAAATCTCATCGCCGAAGCCATCCACCGGCAAAGCGCGCGCAGCGACGAACCATTTCTCATCCTCAACTGCGGCGCAATCCCCGAAACCCTCCTCGAAAGCGAACTCTTCGGCCACGAAAAAGGCGCATTTACCGACGCGCGCACACAGCGATCCGGCATCTTTGAAGCCGCCAACCGCGGCACCGTCTTCCTCGATGAAATCGGCGAAATGTCCCCCTCTGCACAGGTGCGCTTATTGCGCGTCCTCGACGCCAGAGAAGTCACCCGCCTCGGCAGCACCACGCCAATCGCCGTTGACGTCCGCGTCATCGCCGCCACCAATCGCAACCTGCAACAAGCCGTTGCCGAAGGCAAATTTCGGCAAGACCTCTACCAGCGCCTTCGCGTCATAGAAATCGAAATGCCCCCCCTGCGCGCCCATCCTCAGGACATCCCCCTCATCGCGCAAAACATCATCCAAAAACAAAGCGACGAACTCCGCATGCCCCCCATTGAATTCGCGCCCGACGCGATGAACGCACTACAACAGTACCACTGGCCGGGCAATGTGCGGGAACTCATCAACCTCATCGAACGCCTCATGGTCTTATCCAAAACCCGACACATATCCGCCCTGGACCTCGCGCAATACCTCGACACATCCCCGGTGACAGAAACGTCTTATCTGCCCGTCCTCGCGGGCAAAACACCTGCAGAATCCGACCGCGACCTGCTCTACTGGGCAATACTCGAAGTCGCCAAAGACGTCAAAGAACTCAAAGCCTACATACAAAGCATGCAAACGCCTGTACAAAATACACCAACGCCCGTCCTGCCCGTCTATGACACACCCATAGAAGACACAGAAATCAAAGAAACCGAAGAAGACATACGCCCCTTGCGAGAACTCGAACGCGAAGCCATCGCCAATGCCCTGCGCGTAACCGGAGGCCACCGGGAACGCACGGCAAAACTGTTGGGCATGGCCGTACGCACCCTCTACCGAAAAATCGATCAATACGATTTGTGAAGAAACAATCAGCTATCAGCAGTCAGCGGTCAGAAAAACCAAAAACACAGGCTTTTTGCTGAAAGCTGATCGCTCGTAATTTCTCGGAACCATCTAATAGGGTCGTGGGTCTAATCGTCGAAAGTTTTAATTTTTAATTCCCAAAAGGAGTACCCACCATGAAACACCGCACCATCGCGCTAATAGGCCTCATCGCACTGCTATTGTCCCCCGCCTATACAGGCGAAGCCGCGCTCACACCCGAAGAAAAACAGGCCATTGCCCAGGTCAGAGCGTATAACACCGCCTTCAAAGCCATCGCGCGGGAAATCACCCCATCGGTCGTAACCATCAACGTCACCCTCAGTGCAGAGGACATGCCTCGCCGCCGCAACTTCCCCTTCCCCTTTGACTTTGAAGAACGACCCAATCGAAGGCCAGACCGAAGACCACAACCCATGCCAGACCCGCAAACCACGGGATCGGGCATCGTCATAACGACCGACGGCTACATCCTCACCAACCACCACGTCGCGGGCAACGCCGACAAACTCACCGTCACCTTTAGCGACAACCGCGAATACGACGCCGAACTCGTCGGCTCGGACCCGCGCACCGACATCGCCGTCATCAAAATTGACGCCACGGGACTAAAACCCGCAACCATAGGCACATCAGACGCCGTTGAAATCGGCGAATGGGTACTCGCCGTAGGCGCGCCCCTCAACCTCAAATCCACAGTCACAGCCGGCATCGTAAGCGCCGTTGGTCGCGACATCAACATCATCAGCAACCAGGGGGGCTTGAGCATCGAAGACTTCATCCAGACCGACGCCGCCATCAACCCCGGCAACTCCGGCGGTGCCCTCGTCAACCTCAACGGCGAAGTCATCGGCGTCAACACAGCCATCGCCACATCCAACCGATCCTTCATCGGCTATGGCTTTGCAGTGCCCATAGACCTCGCCAAAAAAGTAATGGACGACATCGTCGCACACGGCAAAGTCAAACGCGGTTATATCGGCATTGGACTCGGCTCAGTCGATGCGGGCACAGCAGAGGCATTTGGCCTTGACCGCCCCCAGGGCGTACTCATCACCGAGGTCCGGTCCAATACCCCGGCCGCGAAAGCCAAGCTGAAAGAAGGCGACATCGTCCTCTCAGTAAATGGTCAACCCGTCAATCGCCCCAACCATCTCCAGAGCCTGGTCGCCCGCAAACACCCGGGCGACACCGTCACACTCGCCATCAGGCGCAACACAGAAAACCTGACCATCCGCGTCACCCTGAGCGAACGCCTGCCCGAAGACCTGGCCAGTGCAGATGACGCGCCTTCCAAAGAACAAGAAAACGCATCTACCTCAGAAATTGGCCTCACCGTCCGCGACATCACCGCAAAAACAATCGAAGAATACGCCCTCCCCGAAAACATCAGAGGGGTAATCGTCACCGACGTCTCGCGCGAAGCGCGCAACGCTGGCTTTCGCGAAGGCGACATCATCTATGCCGTGCGTCAAGTCCCCTATCAAAAAGACATAAAAACAGTACACGACTTTGAAACAGCCATATCCAAACTCAAAAAAGGGAAAAACGCCGCATTTTCCGTCATGCGCGAAGGCAACCGTTTCTTCTTATCCATGAAAATCTCAACATAAGGACCCTATAATGAGCACCTCTGAAGCGCGGCTCATGATCGCCGCCAGCGAAACCGACGCCGACATGTACTACGCCACGCACTTTCTCGCGCCCGACCCCTTCATCTTCTTTCAAATCGGCGCGGAAAAACACCTCCTCATGTCCGACCTGGAACGCGACCGCGCGCGCGCTCAAGCCCAGGTCGATCACGTACTCTCCCTATCCGAATACCAGGAAAAAGCAAAAAAAAAGAACGAAGAACCCTCTCAAATCGATGCCTTACACGAAGTACTACAGGAAAAAAATATCACCCACCTGAACGTCCCCCGCGCCTTTGCCATAGCCACGGCAGACGACTTGCGCGAACGCGGCTACGAAGTGGCATTTCCAGAAGGCGCGTATTGGCCCGACCGGGAAATCAAAACCCCCGAAGAAATCGAATACATCCGCGAAGCACAACAACACACCGAAGCCGCAATGGACGCCGCCATAACCCTCATCCGCAACTCGGAAATCCGCGGTGACACCCTCTGCCACAACGGCGAACCCCTCACCTCGGAAGCCGTCAAACGCGAAATAAAATTTCTCCTCCTCGAACGCGACTACACAGCCGGTCACACCATCGTCGCCGGAGGCGACCAGGCCTGCGACCCCCACAACGAAGGCAGCGGACCCCTGCCCGCACATCAGGCCATCATCATCGACATCTTCCCCCGCTCAAACACCACCGGCTACTTCGCCGACCTCACCCGCACCGTCGTCAAAGGCGAACCCTCTGCCGACCTCCAGAACATCTACGACGCAGTCCTCGCGGGACAAAACCTCGTCCTCGCCAGCGTACGCGCAGACGCAGACGGCCAGGCCATCCACCGGGCACTCACGGAACTATTTGAAAACCGCAACTTTGAAACCGGCAACATAGACGGCCGCATGCAGGGCTTCTTCCACGGCACCGGCCACGGCCTGGGCCTTGAAATCCACGAACCCCCGCGCATCGGCAAAACCCCGGAAACCCTCTGCGCCGGACACATCGTCACCATCGAACCGGGCCTCTATTACCCGGGCCGGGGCGCCGTGCGCATCGAAGACCTCGCCGTCGTCACCGAAGACGGACTCGAAAACCTGACGACCTATCCGAAATTTCTCACCTTATAAACGCAAAACGGGAGGGTGAGACCCTCCCGTTTATCATAACTAACAGACGAATCTGCTCACATCGCATTCTCCACCCGAGCCGTAATAACATCGATCCCCTCATACTTCCGATGATGCACAGATGAAGCGTAATGCCGCAAAAGCCGGATCGAAAACTCGTGATCATCCTCGGCATACGCATCCTCACCCAAATACGCGATCTGGTCTTCGATATTCTCGCCATCCGAAGCCGCCAGAAATTCAACCTCTGCTACCCCATTATCCATGCGAATACTCATGATCAGTTGCCGCGGTGTACTGGAAGATTCCTTTTCATCCTCCGTCACAAGACTCACCAGCATCTCCTCCCCGACCGAACGCAGGCGGTATTGCCCGCTCTCCGTCCAACCGTATTTCTCGGCAAACGCAACGAGAAACTCGTCAATCGCGGGCAATGCAGACAACTCCAGCGGCACTTGAATTTTTCTCCGCCGCGAACCGGTCAGCTCCACCAAAAGCGTCATGCCAATAACCGTCAGGCTTCCCACCGTAACCCCGCTATCGAGCAACTCGCGCACAAACCCGTCAAAAAATCCAGCAATACTCCCAGAAGAAAGCCCAACCATTATCGATACCGCGATGACGATACTCTTGCGATGATCAATCTTATCATCGAACGCCACCTTTGCCCCTTCCACGAAAAGCCCGCCAAATACGATGATATAGACAGCCGCCAGAACCGGACTCGGAATCGCAATGAGAAAAGCCCCCAACTTGGGCAAAAATGCCACCCCGATCATAAACAACCCCATGTACACACCCACAATCCGCGTAGCCACGCCTGTAAGAGAGACATACGTTGCAGTGAGTGCCCAGGGCGTCGTGGCAGAGGGAATGCCCAGAAAGCCCACGATCAAATTGCCCACGGAGTAGGCATTGAGACCGCCTTGAACAACTCTGAAATCCTGTGCCTGTACCTCTCGGTGCGAAGCTCTTTGGATCACGCCAATATCCCCAACAGCCTTCACAAAAGTCACCAAACCGACAAAGATAAAAGCCGGCAGAAGTCCCCAAAATTCAACGCCAAAGGTCAAATCCAAACCTTCCCAGACGGGAACGGGAAAACCAATATAGGCAGCTTCGACCACACCGCTGTTATCGTACAACCCCAAAGGCACTGCGACAATCAGACCCGCCAAAATGGTGATACCGACTATCCACAGCCGCCAGGTCTGTGGCGCACGCAAAATTATCAGTACCCCAACAAACAAAGATATTGTCAGGGTCGCGATAACGCGATCAACGGGCAAATTCTGTGTCGATTTCACAACATCGTTAAACAGGAAGGGAGCTGCCGTAGCTGCGACCAACATCACAATTGTGCCACTGACGGTTCGCGTAAATATTCGGCGCAACAGCGGAAGGTACATCGTGAGCACCAACTGAACGAGCGTCGAGACAACGGTCAAAATCGCCAGCAAGCCCGGTCCGCCTTTTTCTAAGGCAAGCGTAGAGATCGCGATAAAAGGGATATTGAAACCCGTCAAAATGAGAAGTCCAGTCCCGATTCGACCACGGAAAGCCTGAATAATTGACGTGAATCCGCACGTTATCAAGGCCATAAACACGGCCCACGGCAAATAGGCCCCGGTCTCGCCCGATGATCGAATGACCACAGTCGTAAACACCACGACCATGACGATATTTGGCGATGCCATCTGAACGGCAGAGAGTATGGCTACAGACCGGGGACATTTGTCGTCTGGTTCGTAGCGAATACCCTCATTTACCTGCCTGACTTCCGCCATGATTACATCCCCTAATATTGCGTGGTGCGAAAACAGTTAAAGCTGCTCATGGCTATGCCCCCAAACGCAGCCATGAGCGATGGGGTTCGTCGTCTGCTAAGGCTTTATGAGCAACTCAATCGGCCGGTTCGCCAAAGTAGCTCGACCCGAAAATCAGACCATCGTAGCGAATCACCCATACATGTGCATCCAGAATTACGCCGGTTCGCACATGGGGCCGCTGATAGTGAATCCAGTGCCCCTCCTCGGTCGCACGCACTATTTCTTTGCCAAGTTCAAATCCGGTGCTGGGTATCCTAAAGGACGCTATTGGGCGGCCCACCGCTCCGGGCGCGGCAAGAAAGACAGCGACGAGGTCCTCTTGGTCAATCAGAAACAAAGACCATTGGCCTTCGATGCTCTCCCGGCTGCTGTAATAGGCGACGGTGGCTTCCAGACCCTCCTGTTTGTACTTGTCTATCGCGGCCTGCACGTATGCCTTGGTGCCCGCTTCGGGACTCTCTGGGGCAGGGTAATAGCCCGAAGCGAAAAGCAGCCCATCGCGCCGGATGGCATAGCCCACCTTGGGAACCTCCGCCAGCGTCACCGGATGCGGCCACAGGTATTCCACCCAAACACCCACGCCTTCCTCCGCCTTGACCAGCGCCTTGCCCAGTTCGTAGCCATCGGAACCCACCACATCCTTGAGGTCCGTGCCGATCAGTTTGGAAATCAGCGGGTGGACGTGATAGATGTCGTCCGCGTCGGTGGCGAACAAATACCACTCGCCCTCAATGGAGGCCACGCTGTTGTAGTATGCCTTCATCGCCTCCAGGCCATCGCTCTTGTAGCGTTCAATGGCCCGTTGCACGTACGCCACGGTGTACTCCCTCGGATCGGCACCCTGCCAGGGCGGCGACCCGGCCTCGGTATCTGACGTGTAGTAGCCCGATGCGAAGATCAGCCCGTCGTGGCGCACCACCCAGGCCGCCTTGTGTTCTTCCCGCTGTGTTACCGGGTTCGGCCACAGGTATTCCACCCAATGGCCTTCCTCGGTCGCCTCGGCGATTTCCTTGCCCAATTCTTGACCGTCCGAACCCACCACGTCCTTGATGTCCGTGCCGATCAGGTGCGGGAAAATGGGATGCGCCAGGTAGAGATCATCGGCCCCGATGAGGAACAGGTAAAACTGCCCGTCCACGCTTTCCCGGCTGTTGTAATACGCGATGGTCGCTTCCAGGCCCTCGCGGTCGTAGTGCGCGATCGCCTTGGCGATGTAATTGCGGGTGGCGTCGGCCAGATTTTCTTGCAACGTGAAATGCCCGGCCATGAAAACGAGGTCGTCGTGCCGAATGAGGAAGCTGCGCTTGGGGCCTAACTGTCGGGTTATGGAATGAATATCTTGATGATCCACCCAGAGACCTTCCGTAGGCACTTCTTCCATCGGGGGGAATGGTGCGCCAGTGGGCGCGGGCGCACCGACGCGAATGGATAAACCACTTGCCAGTATGATGCTTTGCTGCGGGTCAATGATAGTCATGAACCGCTCGCCTTCGATGCTCTCCTGGCTGCTGTAGTAGGCGAGCGTGGCTTCCCGCCCATCGCGCTCGTAACGCTCAATGCCCTTCATCACAAAGGCCATGGTCAGCGCGTCGTCTTCATCGGCGGCCATCGGCGGAGAACTCAGAACCTGCGCCCTGCCACCTATCGGCAAAGACAACATCACCTCAGCACCCGCATTCAACGGGATGCTCGACCACGAACCTACCTCACTCCCATCCTGCACAGCACGCGCCTGATAATACCCACTGCCGCCAGTAATCTCTATCTGCGCCTGACCCTCATCATCCGTCATACCCGACCAGTCATAGCTCGCAGACTGACCCGCAACAGAACGCGAAAACTCTACCATCACACCACTGACTGGCCCCTCATCCTCGTGCACCGTCGCCACCACGACCAGAGAATGCCCGGCCGCTGCCAATTTACTCAACGGACGACCAACCTGCTCCTCTGCCACCTGAGACTGCGTCACACGATCCCCACCACAACTCCACAGCCCGCCAGCCACCAGCGCGAGCACGAACACGCGACAAACATCTCGAAACATAACAATCTCCCTCGCAAAATGGTTTTCTCTGCCACAACTGCGAACTGCAATAAAATACTTTAGCTTTTATGAGCGGCTCAATCGGCCGGTTCGCCAAAGTAGCTCGAGCCGAAAACCAGACCATCGTAGCGAATCACCCATGCATGTGCATCCAGGATTACGCCGGTTCTCACGTTGGGCCGCTGGTAGTGAATCCAGTGCCCGGCCTCGGTCGCACGCACTATTTCTTTGCCAAGTTCAAATCCGGTGCTGGGTACCTTAACGCTCTCGATGTTGAGACCCACCGCTCCGGGCGCAACAAGGAAGACAGCGATGCGGCCATTCTCGTCAATCAGGAACAGAGACGATTGGCCTTCAATGCTCTCCCGGCTGCCGTAGTAGGCGACTGTAGCTTCCAGGCCCTCCTGTTTATACTTATCTATCGCAGCCTGCACGTATGCCTTAGTGCCCGCTTCGGGACTCTCTGGGGCAGGGTAATAGCCCGAAGCGAAAAGCAGCCCATCGCGCCGGATGGCATAGCCCACCTTGGGAACCTCCGCCAGCGTCACCGGATGCGGCCACAGGTATTCCACCCAAACACCCACGCCTTCCTCCGCCTTGACCAGCGCCTTGCCCAGTTCGTAGCCATCGGAACCCACCACATCCTTGAGGTCCGTGCCGATCAGTTTGGAAATCAGCGGGTGGACGTGATAGATGTCGTCCGCGTCGGTGGCGAACAAATACCACTCGCCCTCAATGGAGGCCACGCTGTTGTAGTATGCCTTCATCGCCTCCAGGCCATCGCTCTTGTAGCGTTCAATGGCCCGTTGCACGTACGCCACGGTGTACTCCCTCGGATCGGCACCCTGCCAGGGCGGCGACCCGGCCTCGGTATCTGACGTGTAGTAGCCCGATGCGAAGATCAGCCCGTCGTGGCGCACCACCCAGGCCGCCTTGTGTTCTTCCCGCTGTGTTACCGGGTTCGGCCACAGGTATTCCACCCAATGGCCTTCCTCGGTCGCCTCGGCGATTTCCTTGCCCAATTCTTGACCGTCCGAACCCACCACGTCCTTGATGTCCGTGCCGATCAGGTGCGGGAAAATGGGATGTGCCAGGTAGAGATCATCGGCCCCGATGAGGAACAAATAAAAATGCCCATCCACGCTTTCCCGGCTGTTGTAATACGCGACAGTCGCTTCCAGGCCCTCTCGGCCGTAGTGCGCGATCGCTTTGGCGATGTAATTGCGGGTGACGTCGGCCAGATTTTCTTGCAACGTGAAATGCCCGGCCATGAAAACGAGATCATCGTGCCGAATGAGGAAGCTGCGCTTGGGGCCTAACTGTCGGGTTATGTGATGAATATCTTGATGATCCATCCAGATACCTTCCGGAGTGACTGGACCGAGGGCGGGCGCGGGCGCACCGACGCGAGTGGATAAACCGCTTGCCAGTATGACGCTTTGCTGCGGGTCAATGATATTCATGAACCGCTCGCCTTCGATGCTTTCTCGGCTATTGTAGTATGCGAGTGCGGCTTCCCGCCCATCGCGCTGGTAACGCTCAATGGCCTTCATCACATAAGCTTTTGTGAGCGCATCGTCGTCATCGGCGGCCATCGCGGAAGAACTCGTGATCTGTGCATTACCACCAACCCACATCGCACCGGCCACCAGTGCCAACACGAACACGCGACAAACATCCCGAAACATAACAACCTCCCTTGTAAAATGGCTTTCTCTGCGAATACTGCGAATACGGAAAAAATAAGGTAAAATATTTCTCTTGCAATACAAAAGCGTAGAGGCCCTGGAAGCACCTATTTTTTCATCAATCCATCTTCACACTTCTCATGCCCTCGGATGAAACGTCCGGTGTACCTCCTTCAAATACTCCCGATCCACATGCGTATAAATCTGCGTCGTTGAAATATCCGCATGCCCCAGCATCTCTTGCACCGCCCGCAAATCTGCGCCCCCCTCCAGCAAATGCGTCGCAAAAGAATGCCGCAGCGTATGTGGACTCACCTTCTTCTCCAACCCCGCCAGCACCACGTATTGCCTCAGCACCTTCCACACACCCATCCGCGACAACGGACCACCGCGAAAATTCAAAAACACCTCAGACCCGGTTTGCAGCTTGACCAACTCCGGACGCACCGCATCCAAATACTCAGACACCCACTCAATACCCTCTGACCCAATCGGCACCACGCGCTCGCGCCCGCCCTTGCCCAGCACCCGAACCACCTCCACATCAAACAGCAAATCCACCTGCGACAACCCGATCAACTCCGACACCCGCAGCCCCGCCCCATAAAGCATCTCTATAAGCGCGCGATCGCGTAGCCCTAAGGGCGTCTCCACATCCGGCGCCAGCATCAACCGCTCAACCTCGTAAATATTCAGCACCGACGGCAATTTTCGCCCCAACTTAGGCGGCTTCAAATGCTCCGTCGGATCCCTGCGCGCGAGCCCTTCCCCTATCAAAAACCTGTGAAACATCCGCACCGCCGTCAAATTGCGCGCCACACTCGACGCCTCCAGCCCCATCTCCGAAAGCAAATTCAACAGCGCGGACACCTCCGTCTGAGAAATCTCATCGGGTGCGCGGATCCCCAAATCCGTCAACAACGTCAAATACCGGCTCAAATCGCGCTCATAAGCACGCGCCGTATTATCCGACAACCCGCGCTCCAGCGTCACAGAATCGAGAAACCGCTGCAATGCGCGCCCCAACTTTGGGGCAATTATCATCTGGTCTATAGACATTATTTCAACCCCTCACAAATCACCTCCGCCAATCTCACCCCCACCCCCTCAACCTCTGCCACCTCCTCCACCTCTGCTTCTCGAATCCGCTTCACCGAACCGAAATGCTTCAACAGTGCGATGCGCCGCGACGGACCCACCCCGGGAATCTCGTCTAACTCCGACGTCAGCGTCCGCTTATCGCGCAACTTGCGGTGGTATGTAATCGCAAACCGGTGCGACTCATCGCGCAACATCTGCAACAACTTCAACGACGACGACGTCTTCGGAATATTCTGCGGATCGGACAGCCCCGGCAAAAACACCTCCTCCAACCGCTTCGCCAGACCAATCACCGCCTGATCTTCAATCCCCAACGCTTTCAACGCCTCAACCGCGCTCGAAAGCTGACCCTTGCCCCCGTCAACCAGCAGCAAATCCGGAAACTTCTTGCCCTCCTCCATCAGCCGCTTAAACCGCCGCGTCACCACCTGCTGCATCATCGCAAAATCATTGGGCCCCTCCAACCCCGTAATTTTAAAATGCCGGTACTCGCGCTTTAGCGCCCTGCCATCCACAAAACACACCAGCGACGCCACCGGATCCGACCCCTGAATATTTGAAATATCCACCGCCTCGATCCACCGCGGTGGCTTCTCCAGATGCAAATCGCGCTGAAGCGCCTGCACGGCTGCGGGCGCTTGCGACCTGCGATTCTCGCGCTTCAACCGCCGCTCCGACAACAACAACCGCGCATTATTCCCCGCCATCTTTATCAACTGAAACTTATCCCCCCGCTGGGGCACGCGCATCTCAACCCCACCCTCTGAGCGCTCAGTAAGCCAATCGAGCACCGTCTCCCGATCCTCAATATCACCCGGCAGGCACACTTCTCGCGGCACAAAAGTAGCCGTAGCGTAAAACAACTGCACAAATTTTGAAACCACCTCCTCCTCAGACGCATCGAGCACCCCCCCGAGAAAATAATTCTGCCGCCCGATCAACCGCCCATCGCGCACCTCCATCACCACCCCGCAAGCCTCGTCATCTTCCCGTGCAATCGCAATCGCATCCCAATCCGTCAAATCATTGGACACCACCTTTTGTCGGCTCGAAGCCTGATCCAGTGCCTGAATGCGATCCCGATAAATCGCCGCCTCCTCGAACCTCAACGCCTCTGCCGCCCGCTTCATCCGCTCTTTAAGCGTCACCATAACCTGCGTGTGCCGCCCCGTCAAAAACAACACCGCCTCATCCACAATCTTCTGATACGCCTCTGCCACAATCAAACCCTCGCACGGCCCGTCGCACCGCTTGATCTCGTAATCCAGACACAACCGCACATTGGACTTTGGCAAATCGTAATCACAACTCCGAATCCGAAACAACCGGTGCATCGTCTCTACCATGCGCCGCATCGCCCGCACATCCGTATAAGGACCCAAATAGCGCGACCCATCCTCCACCACATCGCGCGTCACCACAACGCGGGGAAACGCCTCTTTTGTAATGCGGATATACGGATACTTCTTATCGTCCTTCAAACTGATATTGTAGCGCGGCTTGTGCGCCTTGATCAAATTCGCCTCTAAAATCAACGCCTCCAACTCCGTATCCGTAACAATATATTCCAGATCGCGCACATTGCGAACGAGCGCCCGAAACTGCCGCCGCCCATCATGGGCATTCGGGCGAAAATACTGCTGCACCCGGCTGCGCAACATCTTGGCCTTGCCGATATAAATAATCTGCCCCTCGTCGCCCTTCATCATGTACACACCAGGCTCCCTGGGCATCAGCGCCACAATACCGTCAATATGCTCGCTCATATTGCACCTCTCCCCTACAAATCCACAATCTCCACATCCATCGCATTCAGATCCAGAATCCCCACCGTCTCCCGCCCCGTCGTCCACCCGCACGCCTCCCCCGGATTAATCACCAGCGTATTGCCTCTTCGCACATCGATCTCGTGCGTATGCCCGTAAAAAATCACATCATAAGCACCGCTCTGTGATAGGGCATCCACCTCATCTGGCTCGTGCAACATCAAAATGCGCTTGCCCTCCCACTCGTGTACATAAGGCGGGCGGTGAATCGGACCCAGATCTTCAAAAAGCGCCCGCAAGCCGAACTTCTCCCCATCGTTATTCCCAAAAACCCCGACAAAAGGCACCGTCAAATCACTCATCCAGCGCGCATTAAACGGCGCGATATAATCGCCCCCGTGCAGCACCAGCCCCACATCGCGCGCATTGAAAAGCTCAACCGCTTTCTCAACCGCGTGTTTATTATCGTGTGTATCCGTAATCAAACCGACGAGATGTGATTTTCCCATGATTAAACTCCTATTGTCAGGTCAATTCTTCTGAGATAACTCAATTTTCATAATTATAGGCATTAAATTTCCCAAAAAAAACAAAAAATCTTATCTTATACAGATGTAGATAAAGTAGTAAATGAAAAAAATAAATGAGGGTGTGTATAATTCATTTGTTTTAGTACATTTGATTTATGTGTTAATACAGGAGCAGACCCCTTATGCCCATACTAAAAATCGGCCTTCCCTCCGGGAGTCTTCAAGAATCCACACTCACCCTGTTTGCCAAAGCCGGTTATCGCATCCGCGCCAGCCACCGGTCCTACACGCCCGTCATTGACGACCCCGAACTCGAGGGCTTATTTCTGCGCGCCCAGGAAATCGCGCACTACGTCGAACGCGGCGTTCTCGACATCGGACTCACAGGCATCGACTGGATCCGCGAAAACGAAGCCGACATCATCGAAATCGCCGAATTTGCCTATAGCAAAACCACATCGCAACCCGCGCGCTGGGTCATCGCAGTACCCGAAGACTCGGACATCCAGACCATACAGGACCTGCAGGACAAGCGCATCGCCACCGAACTCGTCACAGCCACGCGCAACCACCTCAAAGACCGCGGCATAACCGCCGAAGTCGAATACTCCTGGGGATCTACCGAAGCCAAAGTGCGCGTACCCGGCCTCGTCGATGCCATCGCCGAACTCACCGAAACCGGATCCTCGCTGCGCGCCAACAACCTGCGCGTCATAGACACCATGTTTGAAACCACGCCCAGACTCATCGCCAACAAGAATGCCTATAGCGATGCGTGGAAACGCGAAAAAGCGCAACACATCGCCACCCTCCTCATCGGCGCGTTCAACGCCGAAGACAAAGTCGGCCTGAAAATGAACGTACGCCGCGCCGACCTCGCGCAAATCGTCAAAAATCTACCCGCGCTCAACAACCCCACCATCGCCAACTTATTCGACGAAAACTGGGTCGCCATCGAAGTCATCGTCGATGAGCGCATCGTGCGCGACCTCATACCAAAACTCAAAAAATCGGGTGCCGAAGGCATCATCGAATATCCCCTGAACAAAGTGATTTATTAACGGAAAATTCTCCTCGGGAACCTGACCAATGCGTGGGATTAGAGAACAGATCAAGTTTTCTCACTGTGTAATATTATGCATCATATTGGGCTGTTCGCTGCGCTTTGTGGGATTGACCAGAGGAGATAGTTCATTTGTGCTGGACGGATCAGGCCAATCTGAGAGGGCGTTTTATCATTTTCATCCCGATGAAACTGCCCTCATCCAGGCCGCTTTAGATCCCATTGATCCACTATCCCCCAAAATCACCAGCTATGGCATGCTGCCCATCTATCTTTTGCGAGGCGTACTGGAATTTAACAGCATTATTTTTGGCCTGGACTTTACAAACCAGAAATCACCCGATGGGGTCCGATACGTATATTTCACCGCCCGTATTCTGGCGGTGCTGGTTTCCTGTCTGACCCTGTACCTGGTCTGGTTATTGGGTGCTCGGTGGTTCAACGAGATAGCCGGTCTGCTCGCTGTTTGCATCGTAGCCGTAGCCCCAATAGCAATCCAACTGGCCCATTTCTATACCGTAGATGGATTGTTCACACTGCTGATTCTGGCCACTATGTATGTCCTTTTAAGAGCATTCGAACGGTCTGATTGGCGGTGGTTTGTATTGACGGGCATATTGATCGGACTCAGTGCCGCCGTTCGCCTGATAGGCTTATCAGCGGGATTTATATTGCTGGTCGGCTATGTCACTCGTCAGCGACAATTAAAAGCAGTCCTGACACCTTCTATTTGGCTGGCGGGTCTATCAGCAGTGTTGTGTTTGGTGGCTCTCCAGCCTTTTCTCGTCCTGGACCGGGATCTGATTTTTCAAGATACAAATCCTTACGGTCTGGGTTTTGCAATGGAATGGGCTCGAGGAGAATTCCTCACAATCTGGAGCTTAGTGGATATCCACACGATCCCTTATCTGTATCACTGGAGCCATCTGTGGCCTCTGGGGGTGGGTTGGCCTCTTACCATCTTCTTCGTCTTTGGATTATCATATAGTCTCTGGAAAATAGATCATCAAAAAGGACTGATCTTGCTCTGGATCGGGATCTATTTTTACGTGATCGGCGGCTTGCAGGCCAAGCCCATAAGGTATCTCCTACCTCTATTGCCCTTTTTGGCTATTTTATCGGCGGATTTTTGCGTCTGGTTCATCCGATCTCCTCAATTTGTCCAGGCGCGAAAATTGGGCATTGGGATTTGTGCTGCGGTATTTGTGTACAGCGCCATTTACGGCGTTGCTTTTGCCAGCCTCTATACCCGGGAAGACAGCCGCATCCAGGCCGCACGCTGGATAGACAAACATATCCCTGCCAATAGCCGGGTAGGTGTCGAAAGAGGTGGATTCTCTATGCGCGGAATGATCCATTCGGAGAAATATTCCGTTCGTCCAATCAAGATGGGAGTGCTCTTTACATTACGTGGATTCACAACCTGCAAAGTAGAATTCATCTTTGTAAAGGAACAGTTACGCGACCTGGATTACATAGTCATAACAGACGTCAATCGGTACCAACAATTCACTGCTGCTCCCGAACTGGTTCCGGGGGGTGCGGCTTTCTACCAGGTATTGGTAGATGGTGAGTTGGGTTTTGATTTAGTCCGGCGCTTCAGGCACTATCCCTCTCTGGGTAGTATAGCGTTCAAAGATGATGGCAGTGAACCGACGTTTGTAGGCTTTGATCACCCGACTGTCATGATTTTTAAAAAAAACACCGCCTATCAGCAGGGCATCGCACACCTGCAGAAACAGGCCTCAACAAATCCCCATTGTGTTGATTCTCTGTTGGAGACAGCCTGTTCCGCGCTTCAGGCAGGAGATCTCGACCAGAGTCTGCTGGCGGCCAGACGAGCGATAGCGCAATTTCCCCAATCGAAAATTGCCCACCTCATTGCATCAGAGATACACAGGCAACGGGGGGAAGAGGCCATGAAACTATACCGGGCATACTGGACACAGGCTGCTCACAACCTGAATCCGCATTGGCTGCTCTGGGGGAGCGGGAGGAGTTTATTGGAATTGGGCCTGACCGATTTAACTTTGTCCTTTCTTGAGGAAGGGACCCGGCGAGTCACCCCAGGTACGGAAGTCGAGACAGCCAATCTGTATATTGCGCTCGTCTATCGTCTATACGAACGCCAGAAAAAGCAAGAGGCCGCGAAAGTCCTCTTGCTTTCAACCCAGATTCATCCACTTCCTATGGCTTATAATTTTCTGGCAAATATTGCTGTCGAGGGAGAAGACTACAAACAGGCGGTAGGGCACCTCGAACAATCGTTACAGTTAGACGATAAACAAGCTGATGTACACGCCGCTGTAGGGGAAATCACGGTCCAATTCTTGAACGATCAGCCCAAAGCTTTGTACCACTTTCAAAGGGCACTTGAACTGGACCCCAAATTAGAGGCCGATCTATCCAAATGGGTAGAAATTAAACGAGAAGCAATAGAATGATCGAAATCATCAAATACAATCGTCAGAGGACACCCCCAAAACTCGACGCCATACTCTCGCGCAGCCCTGAATTCTCTGCCAAACAGGAAGCAACCGTGCGAGAAATCGTCACCGCCGTAAGAGAACAGGGGGATCGCGCCCTCCTCGCGTACACCAAAAAATACGACGGCATCGACATGATCGACATCCGCGTGCCCGAAACCGAAATCAAAGCAGCCCATCGCAATGCCGACCCCAAATTCATCGAAATCATAGACGCAGCCGCCACCAACATCCGCAAATTTCACGAAACCCAGCGACAAACATCCTATTTCATCGAAGACGGCGACGGCGTCATCCTGGGCAAACGCATCCTCCCCATCGAGCGCGTTGCCCTGCTCATACCCGGCGCAAGTGCCCCCTTATTCTCCACCCTGCTCATGGCCGCCATCCCCGCGCAAATCGCAGGAGTCCCGCACCTCTGCATCGCCACGCCCCCGCAGCCAAACGGCGCCATACACCCCGCCGTCCTCGCCACAGCCCATCACCTGGGCATACGCGAAATCTACCAGGTCTTCGGCGCGCAGGCCATCGCCGCGCTCGCTTATGGCACCGACACCATACCCCGCGTTGACAAACTCGTCGGACCCGGCAACCCATACGTTCAAATCGCAAAAAAACTCGTCTTTGGAACCGTTGACATCGACATGATCGCCGGCCCCAGCGAAATCGTCGTCATCGCCGACCGCACGGCAAACGCCAAACACATCGCCGCCGACCTCCTCTCACAGGCCGAACACGGCACCGGCTATGAAGCCGCGGTCTGCATCACGCCCTCTGCCGACCTCGCAACGCAAATCGCCGACGAAATCGCCCATCAAGCCGCCGACCTGACACACCGCAAAGCCATACAAACAGCACTCGACCGCTTTGGTGCAATCGTCGTCGTCCGCGACCTCGCCGAAGGCATTGACCTCGCCAACCGCCTGGCACCCGAACACCTCGAACTCATCATTGCCGACCCCTGGACACATCTACAAACCATTCGCCATGCCGGCGCCGTATTCCTCGGCGCGGCATCATCCGAACCCGTGGGCGACTACTATGCGGGCACCAACCACATCTTGCCCACGGCCGGCGCCGCCCGATTCGCGTCATCTGTTGGCGTTGACACCTTCACCAAAAACATCAGCGTCTTACAATACACCGAACAACGCCTGCAAAAAACCGCGGGCCACATCATCAGCATGGCCGAAACCGAGGGCCTCGACGCCCATGCCAATGCCATCAGGATCAGGATGGGCAAGAAAAAATGACCTATCTCCAAAACATAAAACCCGAAGTTCGCGCCCTGCACGGGTACCATCTCACCGCCTACGACTGTCCCATCAAGCTCAACCAAAACGAAAGCCCATTTGACGTACCCGACAGCTTGAAAGACGACATCTTGCGCGCCGTCCGCAACAAATCCTGGTCGCGCTATCCCGAACCCATGCAAATGGACCTCGTCGAAGCACTCGCCGACCACATGGGCGTCCAACCCGGCGGACTCATCGTCTGCAACGGATCGAACACCCTCGTACAACTCGTCCTCGGCGTCGTATCCGCACCCGGTGTCCAGGTCGTCATCCCCTCGCCTTCATTCTCACTCTACGGCCTCTACACCGACATATTCAGCGGACGCGTCCTCGACATACCCCTCACGGAAAACTACGGCTTCGACATCCCGGCTCTATGTCGCGCTGCCAGCGAAAAAAACGTCCGCCTCATCATCCTCTGCTCCCCCAACAACCCCACGGGATGCGCCATCTCAAACACAGACCTCGACAAACTCTTATCCAGCACCAGCGCCCTCGTCATGGTCGATGAAGCCTACGGCGAATTCTACGACCAGACCGCCATCGACCTCTTGCCCAAACACCCCAACCTCATCGTACTCAAAACCCTCTCCAAAGCATTTGGCGCCGCGGGCATCCGCATTGGATATCTCATCGCCCATCCCGACTTGCGCGACGAAATCATCAAAGGCAAAATCCCCTTTGACATCAACATCTTCTCGCACACAGCGGCCATGGCCATCCTCAACCACAAAGACCTCATACAAAAACGCATCGCCTTTATCTGCGCAGAACGCGAGCGCGTCTTCCAATCCCTCGCCAAAATAGAAGGCGTCACACCCTATCCATCACACGCCAACCTCATCCTCTTTGAAGTCGCCGATCCAGATGCCGTCTTCACCGGACTCATCGAACAAGGCGTACTCATCCGCAACGTCACATCCTATCCCATGCTCGACAGGGCGTTGCGCGTATCCATCGGCACCGAACGAGAAAACGACCTGTTTTTAGACGCCCTTAAAAGGACATTGGAAACAAACCCATGCCCAAACCAACAGACATAAAAATCAAATCCGTCGCCACCTACTTCCTCCCCGTCCAAACGCGCATACCCTATCGCTTTGGCACCGAACAACTCGACAGCGTCACCTGCGTAAGAGTGCGCATCGACGTCGAAGACCGGCAGGGCAACACCGCTTCTGGCTGGGGAGAAACCCCCTTGAGCGCGCCCTGGGCATGGCCATCGCCACACCTCACATACGCCATCCGGGAAACCGCCATGAAAAACTTCTGCCTCAAAATCGGACGCGCATGGGCAGACATCGACACCGCCGGTCACCCCATCGAAATCGGCCACGCATTTCAGGAAAACATCCTCCCCGACCTCCTCTCGGCCTTCAACATCGAACAACAAAACACCACAGGAGACATGCCCCGCCTATCCGCGCTCGTCTGCGCCTCGGCCTATGACCTCGCCCTGCACGACGCATACGGAGTACTCCACAACATCGACATCTACGACACGTACAACGCAGACTTCATGAACGCCGACCTCTCGCACTACCTCGACCCCGCCGACGACATCGACGCCAACTTCGCCGGTCGCTATCCCGAAAACTACCTCACCCGCCCGCGACCAAACCGCCTGCCCGCCTGGCACGCCGTAGGCGGCAACGACCTCCTTGACGACGCCGAACGCACGGGCGATGAACCCGACGACGGCTATCCCGTAGTCCTGCCCGACTGGATACGGCGCGACGGCATCACCTGCCTCAAAATCAAACTCACCGGACAAGAACCCGGATGGGATTACGACCGCATCGTCCGCGTCGGGCAAATCGGCATCGAACACAATGCCATGTGGTTGTGTACAGACTTCAACTGCACCGTCCAACAGGTCGATTACGTCAACGACATCCTGGACCGCCTCCTCACCGACCACCCGCGCATCTATCAAATGATCCTCTACGTCGAACAGCCCTTCGCCTACGAACTCTCTGAAAACCCCCTCCCTGTACACAGCATCTCCGCGCGCAAACCCCTCTTCATGGACGAAAGCGCGCACGACTGGCGCATCATCTGCCTCGGACGACAACTCGGCTGGACCGGCGTCGCACTCAAAACCTGCAAAACCCAGACCGGCGCCCTGCTCTCCCTCTGCTGGGCCCGCGCACACGGCATGACACTCATGGTACAGGACCTCACAAATCCCATGCTCGCGCAAATTCCCCACGCCCTCCTCACCGCCCATGCCGGCACCGTCATGGGCTTTGAAACCAACGCCATGCAATTTTACCCCGACGCCTCAATCCCCGAAGCCGCCGTACACCCCGGTCTCTATCGCCGACAAAACGGCCACATCGACATCTCCACCGTCGAAGGTCCCGGCTTTGGATACAAACACGACCAGATCGACCGCACACTCCCTGCCCCCTCATAAAAAAGGCACATATCCAATGTCCTCTCGCACGGCACACATCCAGCGCAGAACCTCTGAAACAGACATAGACCTCTCCCTCAACCTCACGGGCAAGGGAGAATCGCACATCGACACCGGCATCGGCTTTTTTGACCACATGCTCACAGCCCTTGCCCGCCACGGCTTATTCGACCTCACCGTCACCTGCAAAGGCGACCTCGAAGTCGATGCCCACCACACCGTCGAAGACGTCGGCATCTGCCTCGGTCAAGCACTATCCAACGCACTGGGCGACAAAACCGGCATCGCGCGATTCGGCTCTGCGTACGTACCCATGGACGAAGCCCTCGCCCGCGCCGTAATCGATCTCTCTGGACGCGCGCATCTCATCTATAACGCCGCATTCGCCGAAGAACGCATCGGTGCATTTCCCACGGCACTGGGCCTCGAATTTTTCACCGCACTCGCGCACAACGGCCGCATGAACCTGCACATCGACCTCATGCGCGGCAACAACGCGCACCACGGCATGGAAGCCATCTTCAAAGCCGTCGCCCGGTCCCTGCGACAGGCCGTCACCCTCGACAATAGGATCAGCGGCATACCCTCAACCAAAGGAAGCCTGTGAACGCACGACCCGCAGCATTCATCGACCGCGACGGCACAATCAACATCGAGGTCCAAGACCTCAATCGCGTGGAACAACTCCAGCTCATACCGCGCGCGGGAGAAGCCATTGCGCGTCTCAACCAGGCCGGTTATCCCGTCATCGTCATCACCAACCAATCCGCCATAGGGCGCGGCCTGCTCACAGAAACCGGACTCTCTGAGATCCACCGCGAACTCAAACACCAATTGGCCGCGCACAACGCCTCCATCCATGCCATCTACCATTGCCCCCATCACGGGAGAGACAACTGCACCTGCCGCAAACCCGCGCCCGGCATGATCTTGCGCGCCGCCAGTGAACACAACATCGACCTCGCGGGTTCTATCATGATAGGCGACAACGCAACCGACCTCGAAGCCGGGTGGAATGCGGGCTGCCGCGCAGCCCTCGTGCGCACCGGCTCTGGCGAAGAAGCCCTGAAAAAAATCGACGAGCAAACGCGCGACCGCACAAGCTACATCGGCTGCGACTTATTCGACGTCATAGACCAGATGCTCTGGGAATGAACCATCTATAAATGAACATCTTACACACCTTATACGACGACATCGACAACCCCTGGTGTGGTGGGGGCGGTGCCCTGCGCACATGGGAAATAGCCCGTCGTCTATCGCACAAACACCAGATCACCATTCTATCAGGCGCATATCCCAACGCACCCAGAGAAGAAACCCGAGAAGGCGTACACATCCGCCGCGTGGGATCAGACCGCTCGTACCTCCTCAGTCGAATGAGCTTTGCCCATTATGCCTCCCGCGAAATCGCCCGAACAAACACCGACCTGTGGGTCCATCAATTCTCCGCCTTTGCCCCCCTCTTTGTCTCCGGAAAAAAAAGGCGCAACAGCCTCCTCGAATTCTTCCACTTCATGGACGACCACGCCACAGCAAAATATCCCGTGCTCGGCCACATTGCCCGCAAAGCCGAACAGCGCGCTCTGCACCTTCACCCGCACATCCTGACCATCTCGCCCACCGTCACGCGCCAGCTTGAAAAACGCGCGACAAACGCGCAATTTCACCTCGTCTATACCGGCGTCGATCAAATCTGTTTTGAAGCACCCTGGGCAGAAGAAAACTACATCCTCTATTTTGGGCGCATGGACATCCACAACAAAGGCATCGACATCCTCCTATCCGCCTTTGCCAAACTCAACGCACCCGATATCCGCCTCATCCTCTCGGGTCGCGGAACCCCGCAAAACAAACGCGAAATACGATCCATCGCCAATCGACTCAACATCGCAAACCGCGTCGAATTCACTGGCGCCGTCACACCCGAACAAAAAAATAGCCTCATAGGCCATGCCCTCTTCGTCTGCACCCCCTCGCGCTACGAAGGCTGGGGCATCGTCGCCATCGAAGCCGCAGCCGCAGCCAAAGCCGTCATAGGCACCGACATCCCCGGATTGGCAGATGCCATCCGCGCCGATGAAACCGGCCTCCTCGTCCCATCCGAAAACCCCCAGGCACTCGCCAGCGCCATGGACCGCCTGCTCAGCGACCCTATCCTGCGCAAACGCCTGGGAGCAGCGGGGAGAAAATGGGCTACACAATTCACATGGGACCGCACAGCGCAAGCGCAAGAAGAAGTCTATCTGAAAGTCGCCAATGACTAATCGAACCACAACACACCTCTTCATCTTCCTCCTCTGCATCTACGCACTCACAGCGGGCGGACACTACGGAGGTGATGGATTTTGGAATTACCTCACCGCGCAAAGCCTGATGCGCGATGGCGACCTCATCATCTCCGATGAAACCTTCACCGTGCCCGAAATGCAAAAACACAGCGATGCGGTCACCTCATCTGGACGCCAGTACTCCAAATACGGACCCGGCATGCCCCTCGCAGAAATACCCTTCTACGCCATTGGCCTCCTCCTCACCGGCATCTTCCCCAATATCCCCGCCGACTACCTCACCATGTTCACCACATCGATGACCAACGCGGTCATATCCGCCCTGTGGGTCCTCTTCTTTTATTTCATCATTCAATCATTCAATTACCCACCATCTACCGCAAAATGGCTCACAGGCGCTTTTGCACTCGGCACCATGGTCTTTCCATACTCGGGATACGGATATCCAGAACCGCTCGTCGGGCTCGGCCTGCTCATCGCAACGCACAGCCTCATCAAACCCCATCCCTCACCCATCCTTGCGGGAATTGGCTTTGCCATTGCCATCCTCACCAAATTCTACACCCTCGTCCTCCTGCCGATCCCCCTGCTCTACCTGCGCCGCACCCAACACACCACATCGCGCATCCCGATCTTCTTATCACCTATTCTCGCAGCCTGTCTCATAGTCGCCTATCACAACCACCTGCGTTATGGCAACATCTTACTCACCGGATACCACCTCGACATCCTCGCCCAAAAAGGTGGCTATCTCGCCTTTATACCCGCGCAAATCTTCACCGCCTTTTACGGCCTGCTCTTCAGCACCGGACGCGGCCTCATCTTCTTTTTCCCCACGATATGCCTCCTCCCCATCGCCTATCACAAATTCAGATCATCGCACCCAAACGAAGCGCGCCTTTGCCTGGGCTTTATCCTGACACTATTCATCATCCTCTTACCCATGATCGACTGGCATGCCGGATCCTCGTGGGGACCGCGTTATTTGCTTCCCATCCTCCCTTTCTGTATTTTTCCCCTCGGCGTGCTCGCCGACATCAAATGGACGCGCCGCCTCACCGTCCTCGGCTTCTTCGTACAACTCCCCGCTGTACTGATGAACCCCTATCTCTTTACGCACCTTGTACAGGACAAGAAAATGGGTGCAACAATCTTCGCGCCTCACCAAATGGGCGACCTCCTCTTCTCACCCAACCTATCTCCCATTATCGGCGGCTACTACCAGCTCACCTCGGCAATCTGCCGCCTCACAACCGGGCAATCGCTCGACTACACCATCTCCTCTGGCACAGAACGCTTCGTCTCCGCATCTCTCAAAAACTACGACCTCATCGACATGTGGTGGATCAATGTCCTGCGCACAAACATCCTCAGCCCAACAATGACCATCGCACTCATCCTCGTCGTAATCTGCCTCATACTCATCGCCATCTACGCTGCGCGACAAGCCGTCTCATCACCATCAAAAGGACCCCAACAATGAGCAAACGACGCAGGCATAGCCGGCCCTCACCCAACCGAACCAAAACGGCGTTTGAACTCACCCATTTCCTATCTCGCCCATGGGTACCCATTGTCTTTTTTGCCCTGCTCACAACCGGCTATTTCTATCACATCCTCATCACGGGCGACGTGATCTACGGCAGCGACACCGGCGCAGAATTTCACAGAGGCAACGAACCCTTTGCAGAAGCCCTGAAAAAATTGCCACCAAAAAACTGGAGCCGATTTATGGGTGGCACCCCGGAATCAGCCGCACTGCGTCCGCAATACTATCCCCTCGTCGTCATCGACCTCTTCACCAGCGAACACCGCTATTTTGGCTGGCGTTACATCTTCGCCATGTTCACAGCGGGCTACTTCATGTACCTCTGCACACGCAGCTTTGGCCTCCATCCCCTCGCCGCCCTCATCGCGGGTGCGGCCTACGCCTCTGCCCCTGCATTCCTCACCTTCTCGCAGGCCGGGCACTATGCAAAAATGACCGTCATCGGCCTCTTCCCCCTCATGTACTGGGCACTCAACCGCGGCATGGACACGCGGCGCATCATCTACTTTTTAATCCTCGGCGGCACCGTCGGCATCGCCATCTACAGCCCGCACCTCCAGATGGCCTACTTTGCCCTGTGGGCACTGGGCCTGCTCTTCCTCTACAAGCTCTTATGGGGCATATCCCGTAATGGAACAAAAACCGCCCTCTATCAAACCCTCCTATCAGCAGGCGCGATCTGCCTGGGCCTCGCCATAGGCGCAGAAGGCGTCATCCCCCAATACTGGAACACACAAACATCGTCAAAACGCGCCGCTACCGCCCAAGAAGACGGATATGAATTTGCCTCATCCTGGTCGCTACATCCCGAAGAAATATTCGCCCTCGTCATCCCCGAATTTGTCGCCTTTGACACAAACACAACAACCCACAAATACTGGGGACGCAACGCCTTCAAAATCAACTCCGAATACGTCGGCATCGTCCCCCTCTTCTTCGCCATCCTCGCCCTCTCGCGCACGCGCA